>CBFHCJ010000774.1:0-2916 GCA_965654005.1 uncultured Streptomyces sp.
CGCCGATCATGCCCGCGTGGTACGAGGTGCCGCAGCCGAGGATCTTCACGCGGCGCACGGCACGCGCCTCACGAGCGTCCAGGTTCAGGCCGCCCAGGTGCACGGTGGAGAACCGGTCGTCGATGCGGCCGCGCAGCACGCGGTCCACGGCCTCGGCCTGCTCGTGGATCTCCTTGTGCATATACGTGTCGTGGCCGCCCATGTCGTACGACTCGGCCTCCCACTCCACGGTGGTCGGCTCGGCCGTCGTACGGGTGCCCTCGGTGGTGTACGTACGGAAGTCATCGGCCTTCAGCGTGGCCATCTCGCCGTCGTCGAGGGTCACTATCTGCCGGGTGTGGGCGACCAGCGCGGCGACGTCGGAGGCGACGAACATCTCCTTCTCGCCGATACCGAGGACGACCGGGGAGCCGTTGCGGGCCACCACGATCCGGTCCGCGAAGTCGGCGTGCATGACGGCGATGCCGTACGTGCCCTCGACGACTCGCAGCGCCTGGCGGACCTTCTCCTCCAGGGTCTCGGCCTGGGAGCGGGCGATGAGGTGCGTGAGGACCTCGGTGTCGGTCTCGGAGAGGAACTCGACGCCGTCCGCTTCGAGCTTCTTCCTCAGGTCGGAGGCGTTGTCGATGATGCCGTTGTGGACGACGGCGACCTTGTTGTCGGCCGACATGTGCGGGTGGGCGTTCATGTCGGACGGGGCGCCGTGGGTGGCCCAGCGGGTGTGGGCGATGCCCGTGGTGCCCTTGAAACGCGCGGGGACCTTGGCCTCCAGATCGCGGACCCGGCCCTTGGCCTTGACCATCGTCAGGCCGGCCGCCTTCGGTGAGGTGACGACGATGCCCGCCGAGTCGTAGCCGCGGTACTCCAGCCGCTGCAGACCCTCCAACAGCAGCGGGGCCACATCACGCTTACCGATGTATCCGACGATTCCGCACATATAAGCTCTTAAGTCCCTTTTGTTATTTCAGTCTTGTTCGGTCAGCCGTAGACGATGCGGCGCAGTTGCCGGAGCGTGAGCTCGGGCGGAGCGACCGCGCGGTACCTCAGATCCGCCTCGATCCGTTCGAAGATCGACGCGTTCACCAGGCCCTGTGCCTGCAGTTCGCGGTGGCGGCGACGGACGAACTCCTCGGTCGTCTCGTCGAAATAGGCGAGCACGTCCTGGACCACGCGCAGCGCCTCGCCCCGGCTGAGGGGCGTGGACCGCGTCAGATGATCAACAAGTTCGTCGTGCACCCGGTAGATCCTGAAGTACGAGCGCCGGATTCGCAAGAATTCTGCCCGGTTTCGGGCAGATCGCTGTTGCAACCCTTATGGGGCCCTGTTCGACGGCTGTCCGAGCCGGTCGAGGCAGGACCAGCGCGAACCACCGCGTCCGGGTCCATGACCGCCATCTCCTCGGTGATGTCCTTGAAGACGGCTCGTTGCACTCGGCGTCGGCCTGGGCAGCCATTTCAGGATCGCGGAGGCGGCGGCATGGCGGTCTCGTCGGCCCGGATCGTCGGTGTGCTGGGTGGGTCGCGGACGCAGGGCTCGCGGCAATTCCTGGTTGCTGCGTGGTGGCGCCGCTCTGGCAGCGGTCCTCACGTGCCTGATACCGGCGCACCAGGCGCAGGCATCAAGCGACACCTGCCTGTCCGACGCCTACGGCGGCAATTCGCAAGTCATGCCCGGCAACAGCACCGTCGCCGTGGGCGCCAGCACGCAGCCAACACCTGGCAGGACTGGATCTGGCATGGCACCGACTGCAAGTTCCCGTGCCCCACGAACGTGTCCAACTGCACGTACCCCTGAGGCAAGGTCCACGCCACGGCGTACGGCATCTCTGTCGGCGGCCAAATCACCCTCGGTAGCGCCACGTAATCCGGGCCGGTCGTTGTGAACGGCCGGCCCCCGGATACAATGAGTGTGCGCGCTGCATTCCTTGTCTGTTTTGCCCTTCCTTATTCGGCAGTGCAATGCAGGGTTGCTTGCGCGCCGCATTCTGATCTGCCCGAGCCTCCTTTCGTCGGTCATAACGGCCAGGCGCTACCTGGACACCATGAAGAGGGTTTAGCGGCAGGAGGCGAAGCCTGCCGAGGGCAACTCTGACGGGATGCTCCCCCTGCCGGCCATGTAGTAGGCCGGAAATCCGAAAGAGGCCCTGTCTGCGTTCAGGACCTCTTTCATTCCTTCAGCATAGGGGAGAGCCCCGGTCCTCCTACGGGGAGGAGAAGACCGGGGCTGGCTTCAGGACCGCTCAGCGGGGCTCGTGCTACGTTGCGGCCTGCGCGGCGGAGGACTGCCCAACGGACCAGGCCCCGGGGTTGGGTGAGTAGCGTCTACCCTCATAGGTAGGTTCCTTTCCTCTCGTGATGGTTCGGAGCCAGGCGCCTCGACCACTTGACCTTTGCGAGAGTGAGAGTGGTCGGGGCGTCATCCCGCGTACTGCGGGTAGTAGGTGAACTTCGGGGCGATCTGCTCGGCGGTGAGTACCGGCACCGTGAGGTTGCCGGTGACCAACACGTCTTGATTGCACCAAGACCCGTCGAGTTCCACGAGCCAACCACCAGGCTCCATCTCCCAATCTGTGTCGGGGAGCTTCACAACAACGTCACTGCCGCAGATGAAGGCACGGGACGCCTGCGAGATGATCCACTGAGCCTTCCTTGCCTCCGAGGCCCCGCCTGTATGGCATGTCTCAGCCATCTGCCAGAGCTTGCGCCAATTGACATCCGGAGTCAGCGGACCGATGTAGGCGACCTGTTGGTCATCTACGAGCGTGCTTGCGTAGCCGAAGACAGGCCCGAACATGGAGAAGGCTGTTAGCCACCCCCGGCCCTTGGTTCCTTCGGCAGTTGCCATGGACTCTCCCTGTTGGTGGCTAGTGCTGTGACCGCATAGGTTCGCCGGGTTGGCGGTGGGAGCGGTTGGATG
>CBFHCJ010000775.1:0-2913 GCA_965654005.1 uncultured Streptomyces sp.
GGCGTTGACGTCGATGTGCAGTGGGAGCTTCCCGGTCCGTGGGTTGCTGCTGGGGCTGAGGACGAGGGTGGGCTGCGGGCCGCCGAAGCCGGCGCCGGGCGGCCCGATCTCGATGCTTCCGTCGTCCTCCCGGCCGAGTTCGACGTAGCCGAGGACCTTGCTCCAGAATGCGGCGAGCCGCTCGGGGTCGGCGCATTCGAGGACCAGCTCACTGATGCGGCATGCCATGCCCGGCAGTGTACGAAGGAGGCGACGCGCTACGCGATCGTGTTTTGCTCGGCGCCACCATGCGCGCCGATCACGACGCCGGATGGAGGCGTACACCAGCGTGTCTCTCCGGCTGCCGCACCAGTCGACGGCAGCAACCGGGGCGGATCCGGATCGAACTCCTGAAGCGAGGGCTGAAATGGGAGGAACGCGCCCTCTCACCCCACTGCCGACTCACCTGCCGTAACCGCGACCCCGTCGCCGAAACGCGCGCCCAACTCCTTCTTCGCACGTGCCAGATCACCGGTGACACCGACCTCCACCACGCCCGCGGTGTAACTCGCCACCGATCCGTCGCCCACGGAGATGATGGTGTAACCGGTGGTGTGTCCCATCAGCGCGGTCACGTGGTTCCGGGTCGTGGCCAGTTCGCTGATCGATCTCGGCGCGTCTCTCTTGTCGATACGTACGCCCGTCTGGAGTCGGGAGAGCGCGGTGTCGAAGGTGGAGCGTGGCTTGCGGTAGACGATGACGCGGTCGCCCGAATCGTCAATCACAAGGCCGGCGAAGGAGTCGGGTCGGGAGGCGCCCAGACGCTCGATGGCGGCTGCCGCCTCGTCCAGCTTCTGTTGGTTGGGCGGCCCGGAGCTATTGGGCATCGAAGGAACAGCCGACCTCGGTTCCGCGGGGGCCGCCGGGGCAACGCCGGACTGTCGGCCGCACGCCGTGGCGAGCAAGAGCGTGGTTGTGACCAAGCCGGTCGCGATCGCGCGTATCGACAGGTAGGCACGTGGCATCGATGCAGCCTCACTTCATCAACAGCGGCCTTGATCGTACGCCCGCCCCTGCGTCGGTAGGGAGTGTCAGCCGGTCCGGGATCGGAAGTGACGGTCGTGACATCCACCGACCGCGCCTCCCAGCTCCGCACGACAAGCGCACCAGATCGAGCGGGGAACAGCGGGGAATCACGGTGCCGGCCCCGGAGTCCGAAAGAGAGATTGCGAAGGATCGAGGCACAGCAGCTCACCAAGAGGTACGGGGAGAAGACAGCCGTCGACGGTCTGGACTTCACGTGAAGCCGGGCGGTGATCGGCTTCCTGGCGCCCAACGGTGCGGGCAAGTCCACGACGACGCGCCTGATCGTCGGGCTGGTCGCGCCGACGAGTGGCTCCGTCACGGTGAACGGCCACCGCTACGCCCGGCACCAGGCACCGCTGCAGGAGGTCGGGGCGCTGCTGGAGGCGGAGTCGATCCATCCGGGCCGTTCCGCCTACAACCACCTCCGGGCGCTCGCGCTGACCCATGGCATCCCTCGCCGCCGGGTCGACGAGGTCGTCGAACTCGCCGGTCTCGGCAGCGTTGCGAAGAAGCGGGCCGGTGCCTTCTGCCTGGGCATGGGCCAGCGGCTCGGCATCGCGGCCGCCCTGCTCGGCGATCCGCAGACCGTGATGCTCGACGAGCCGGTCAACGGACTGGACCCCGAGGGCGTCCTCTGGATCCGGAACCTGCTCACCTCCCTCGCGGCGAGGGGCGCACGGTGTTCGTCTCCTCGCATCTGATGAGCGAGGTCGCGCTGGTGGCGGACCACCTGATCGTCGGGGGCCGGGGGCGGTTGCTCGCCGACACGACCGTACGGGACCTGGTGCGTGAGGCGGGCGGCGACACCGTGAAGGTCGCGACGAACGACCCCGCACGGCTGCGGGAGGTGCTGGCCGGACCGGGCGTGGAGATCATCGGCCGAGTCGGCTCGGAGGAGCTGCAGGTCACCGGGATATCGCCCGCGAGATCGGGCTGAAGGCGGCCGAGCACGGCGTCCCGCTGTTCGAGCTGACCACGAAGGCGGTGTCGCTGGAGGAAGCGTTCATGGAACTGACCAGGGACGCCGTGGAGTACCACGGCCTCACGACCGGCACCGAGACCTCCGGGAGCGCGGCATGAGCACCCTCACGGCAACCCCCCAGACGCCCGAAAACGCTCCGGCCGCTCCGTCCCGGCCCGCCTACCGGGTGACCGGACGGCGCGTGCTGTCGGCGGGCAGCAGCGACCACAGCGTTTCGGAGTCGTCCGCGACGAGAGGGCTCGCAGGTCGCCCTTCGTCCGTGCCAGGTCCTATGTGACCCTGGTCGCCCCGCTCCACCGACGAAGTGTCAGGCTCATGGCACAGTTTCTGACACATTGCGCGTCGAAGCCTGGCGTGATGACTGGCAAGATGCTGTGTCGGCGTCCGCCATATCCCCATTTGCCTGAGGAGTCCGCTCGTGGCCAACTACGTCCACGTCCCCGCCTCGACAGTCACCGGAAATCTCGAGCCGATCGGCCCGCGCCCAGGCGCGGACTCCGGCGACCCACAGCTCGGTATCCTCCGTTTCGACACCGACGAGACGGTCCGGGCCGGCGTCTGGGAGTGCCGGCCGGGCGGGTGGCCGGTCGAGGAGCGCGAGGACACCGAGACCTGCTACATAGTGAGCGGCCGCGCGATCATCACCGACGGAGCCACGGGCGAGCGCTACGAGATCTCTGCCGGTGACGTCATCGTGCAGCCCAAGGGCTGGTCAGGCCGTTGGGACGTCAAGGAGACGATCCGCAAGGTGTACAGCATCGGCATGTGACGGCCCGTTCGGCTGTCGGTCGTCGGCTCTTGCCTGTTCAGAAGGGGACCGCCTCCTTTCCGGAGGCGGCCCCCTTCTGATCGGCGGCACGCCGTCC
>CBFHCJ010000776.1:0-2908 GCA_965654005.1 uncultured Streptomyces sp.
CATGGCGCCCTCCGGCCATGGCGCCCTCCGGCCATGGCGCCCTCCGGCCATGGCGCCCTCCGGCCATGGCGGCCAAGTCGGCGTGTCGAGCACGTTCGGGGCGAAGACGCCGGGGCCGGACCTGTCAGTGGCCCGGACGCCTCGTCGGTCGGATTCCTCGGCGGTCCGACTCCTCGGCGGTCCGACTCCTCAGCGGTCCGGACTCATCGGCGGCCGGACCCCTCAGCGGCCCAGATACTTCGGCTTCTCCTTGTTCACGAACGCCCGCACCGCGATGGTGTGGTCCTCCGAAGCCCCCGCGCGCCCCTGCAGTTCGTTCTCCTTCTCCAGGGTCTCGTCGAGGGAGTGGGAGAGCCCGTACGCGAGGGACTCCTTCAGCGCCGCGTACGCCAGCGTCGGTCCCTCGGCCAGCGACCGGGCCGCCTTCTCCGCCTCGGCGCGCAGCTCGGCCGGGGGTACCAGCCGGTTCGCGATCCCCCACTCGTACGCCTGCTGCGCGCTGATGCTCCGCGGGAAGAGCAGCAGGTCCGCTGCGCGGGAGGGGCCGACGACGCGCGGCAGCGTCCAGGAGATCCCCGAGTCCGCGGTGAGGGCGATCCCGGCGAACGAGGTGTTGAAGGCCGCCGTGTCCGCGACGATCCGGTAGTCCGCGGCGAGCGCGAAACCGAAGCCGGCCCCGGCCGCGACGCCGTTCACCGCGGCGACCACCGGCTTCGCCGCTCCGGTCAGCGCCCGCACGATGGGGTTGTAGTGCTCCCGGACGGTGCTCATCAGCCCGCTGTCCGAGCCCGATTCCTGGGCCCCCAGCAGTCCGATGTGCTCCTTGAGGTCCTGCCCCACGCAGAAGGCCCGGTCCCCGGCGGCGGTGAGCAGGATCGCCCGTACGGAGTCGTCGGCCGCCGCCTCCTGCGCCGCGCCCCGAAAGGCGACCTTGGCCTCGATGTTCAACGCGTTCATCGCCTCGGGACGGTTCAGCGTGATCGTCGCAAGTCCGTCGCTCACTTCATAGAGCACGGTGTCGGCCATGGTGGTTCCCTCCGGGGTCGCGGTTCCGTCGTACCGGTCGGTACGCCCTGCGTCCGAAGGACAGCATGGCGGAGATCATCGTCAGGGGAACGGGCCGGACGTGTGACCTGTGTCAAAGAGTTCCCGTCCGTATCCGGCTCGGCGGACGTCCGTGCGGTGGCGCAGTATCACAGGCACATCGCCGAATTGAGTGGTTTTGCTCGAGCGTGTTGCCCAAGCGATGCCGACTGATGTTGGTCATCGGGTCCTGAGATGCGGGATAATGGCTTGGAAGCAATGTGTTCGATGCCGGTGTCGCGTGTCCTGCACGGATCGCGTGCCCTTCAAGGGGCCGTCGGCTGACGGTGAGCTGGTTTCAGGAAGGGGAACGAGCATGGCGGCCATGAAGCCGCGGACGGGCGATGGCCCGCTCGAGGTGACCAAGGAGGGGCGGGGCATCGTCATGCGCGTTCCGCTCGAAGGCGGCGGTCGGCTCGTCGTCGAGTTGACCCCTGACGAGGCCGACGCGCTCGGCGACGCCCTCAAGAAGGTTGTGGGCTGACGCGCGCGGGAACCCGATTTTCAGCTGCCCCGGCATCGTAAGCGGTGCCGGGGCAGCTGCTTTCCAGGAGGTATGCTCCCCAGGTGGTCACGGGGTCAGCGCTTCACCGCGCACAGCAGCCCGTCCCCCACCGGGAGCAGCGAGGGCAGCAAGTCGGGGCTCTCGCGGACGGCGCGCAGCAGCTCCCGCAGCCGCAGCACCTCGGTGGGCTGCGGTCCCGAGTCCACCGTGCGGCCGTCGGCGAAGGCGCCCTCGAAGACGACCAGCCCTCCCGGACGCAGCAGGCGCAACGATTCAGCGAGGTAGTCCATGACCTCGAGCCGGTCGCCGTCGCAGAAGACGAGGTCGTAACCGGCGTCCGCGAGCCGGGGCAGCACGTCCAGGGCCCGGCCCGGGATGAACCGGGCGCGGTTGCTCGCGAAGCCGCAGCCACGGAAGGCCTGGCGGGCGAACTGCTGGTGCTCCGGTTCCGGGTCCACCGTGGTCAGCACGCCGTCCGGCCGCATGCCGTGCAGCAGATGGATCCCGGAGACGCCGCAGCCGGTCCCGATCTCCGCCACCGCCTTCGCGTCCACGGTGGCGGCGAGCATCCGCAACGCGGCGCCCGTGCCGGGCGACACCGAGCGCAGCCCTGCTTCATGGGCCCGGTCACGTGCCCAGTGCAGCGCTTCGTCCTCGGCGACATAGGCGTCGGCGAACGCCCAGCTCGTCTGCCGGTTGCCGGTAATGACCCTCTCCTGTCCCCGTGATTGCCTGGGCGTGACTGTATCCGTTGCCGCCGGGAACCCGCAGATGGGACCAGGCGTTTAGGAAGGTGGGAAGAGCAGCGGGGAAAGGACGGGGGAAGCGGATGGACCGCGGCGACGAGCAAGTGCTGACGCAGCCGCATCAGCGCACATCAAATTCTCTTAAAACCGCTTATCCGGAGCTAACGGGCGAGGTGGCTATGGTAGGGGCTCCACTGGACACCACCAGAGCCGACAGGGGAGGTGCGGCTGCGCCTGTGGATCGGAGAGGAGCGCTGCGGCGCTTCCTCAGGTCGTCGGGTGAGCCGAAATCCGTGACCGAGATCGCTGACACGTACCACGCTGTTGACACCGCGCAGACCGCGACCTTCGCCACCGACGCGGACTCGCAGGCGTGGACTCCGCCCACCTGGGAGGAGATCGTCAGCACCCACAGCGGCCGGGTCTACCGGTTGGCGTACCGCCTGACCGGAAACCAGCACGACGCCGAGGACCTGACCCAGGAAGTCTTCGTCCGGGTCTTCCGTTCCCTGTCCACGTACACGCCCGGCACCTTCGAGGGCTGGCTGCACCGCATCACCACCAACCTCTTCCT
>CBFHCJ010000777.1:0-2903 GCA_965654005.1 uncultured Streptomyces sp.
AGCAGCCCGCGGGTCCCTACCACCCGCCGCGGGCCTACCAGGCGCAGCCCCCGACGGGCGCCGTACGGCGCCCGCGGACCGGTGCCAGCACCACCCCGCGCACCCGTAAGGCGCGGCTCAGGGTGGCCAAGGCCGACCCGTGGTCGGTGATGAAGGTCAGCTTCCTGCTGTCCATCGCGCTCGGCATCTGCACGGTCGTGGCGTCGGCGGTGCTGTGGATGGTCATGAACGCGATGGGCGTCTTCTCGTCGGTGGGCGGCACGATCCTGGAGGCCACCGGCTCGAACGACTCGAACGGCTTCGACCTGCAGTCGTTCCTGTCCCTGCCGCACGTCCTGATGTTCACGACGATCATCGCGGTCATCGACGTCGTCCTGGCGACCTCGCTCGCGACGCTCGGCGCGTTCATCTACAACATCTCCGCGGGCTTCGTGGGCGGTGTCGAGCTGACGCTGGCGGAGGACGAGTAGAGCGATCCCCCTGGGGGCGCAGCGGCGCTGTGGAGCGACCCCGCGGGCCCGGCCGTACCGAGGAGCGCATCCCCGACGGGATGCGCTCTCTTGCGTTCCGGCCGGCCAGATCCTGCCCCTCGGGTATCGATTTTGGGACTTCCCACCTCGTGCGCTAATCTTCAGGGGTCAGCGCGCGGGACACACACCGCAAAGCGCGGCGGGGCTATAGCTCAGTTGGTTAGAGCGCATCCCTGATAAGGATGAGGCCACAGGTTCAAATCCTGTTAGCCCCACCAGTGAGAAGACCCCCAACCGATCATGGTTGGGGGTCTTTGACATCTACGGCTGACATCAGCCGATGAGTGGATCTTCCAGAAGCTCGGCGAGCATCGCGACGGCTTCCCATTCGCTGTCACCGACCACGTGTGTGCAGACGTCCATGGTCATGCTGATCTGGCTGTGGCGGAGGATCGCCCGAGCGACCTAGGGGTGCCCGCAACCGTCCGGTGGTCCCGGCCGCGCCCGGGGTCCACCGGACGGGCCGGCCCCCGCCTGCACCTACCCGTCGGTACTCCACGTCGGCCACCGCGTCTCCGTGCGGGGTGAGTTCCGCGGCGACGGCGGCCGCGTGCCCGCACGGCGCCCGCGTGCCAGAACCCGCCGTGCAGGAGAAGGATCAGCGCGGCCGGAGCCGACGCGGCCTGGACGGCGGATAGATGGAGATCGGCGACTGGTCAGGTGGGGCCGGCTGCCGGATCCGCGTCGGCAGCCGACGACGCCTCGAGGGCCTCGGCGCCGCGGCTGGCCTACCCCGGCGTCCACGTGGGCTGGAACCGCAGGATCTCGGCAGTGGCGGCACCGCTGGTGATGAACGGGTCGGAGGCGACGGCCGCCTCGATGGCGGACTGCTCGCCGTCGGCGATGATCACCCCGCCCGTGCGGGGTTCCAGAAGGCCCGCGAAGCGCGCCATCCCTTTGGCGAACACACCGTGCGGGTTGGCGTAGTGGGCGTCCTTGAGCGCGTCGATCGTTTCCAGCGGCGCGCGGTACTTCAACACAATCACGTACATGACCCCAGCCAAGGACAAGCAACCCCTGTGACGCCAAGACCAGTTCGCGGCCCATCTATAAGCTGGTACCTATAGGTGCTGATCAGGGGGGGTGAGCCGGGCATGGACGACCTTCCGGGCGTGGAGTTGCGACAGCTGCGGTACTTCGCCGCCGTCGCCGAGGCCGGCACCGTCACCGAGGCGGCCCGGCGCCTGAGCATCGCCCAGCCCAGCCTCAGCCAGCAGATCCGGCTACTGGAGCGACGCATCGGCACGCCCTTGTTCCAACGCCTGCCGCAGGGGATGGAGTTGACCGAGGGGGGACGGCTGCTGCTGGACGGCGTCAACCGGGCGTTCGGTGAGCTGCGTTCGTCGATCGCCGCCGCGCGTGCCGTTGCGCTGACCGCGACCGTCGGGGTGTGCCGGGGCGTGGCCCAGTCTGTCCTGGCCCAAGCGGAGCAGATTCTGACACGCGGTCGGCGGCTACGGCTCGCCTTTCAGCCGGTCGACTCCCAGCGCCAGTGCGATCTGCTGCGTGCGGGCACACTGGCCTTCGGCATCCTACGAACGCCTGTGGACGCGTCGGGCCTGGAACTGTGCACGGTCAACGACGAGCCCCTCGGCGTCGTGTTGCACGGCAGGCATCCGCTCGCCGACCGACCGGAACTGACCTGGTCCGAACTGTCCGGTCAGCGGTTGCTGTGGTTCCCGTCGGAGCGCGCGCCCGGCTATGCAGCCGCCATTCTCGCGTGCCTGCGTGACCATGGTTGGACGCCTGACACGCTTCCCGAGGATCACAGCAGCCATACGTTGTTCCGCCATCGGCTCATCGGCCATGACGACCTGGTCGCGCTGCGCACCCAGAGCGGCTCGGTAGGTGATCCAGACCTCGTCTGGCGCCCTGTGGGGCCAAAGCCGCCTCACGAGCGGCTCGTGCTGGCCGCGGCTGCCCACACTTCCTGGGCCCGGAGACTGGCGGCCGACGGCAAGGGGAATCCTGCCGGCGTCACAGCGTGATCGTTTGCACGGTCACGGAGCCGTTCCGTCGACCACTGTGGGTTCGTTTCCATCCGATAAGGGCTGGTCCGGTCTGCCGTGAGGCAGTTGCCTGTCACCGTCGTACCAGGCCGTGGAGCAGCATGGCGAGGCCGAGAGCGAGTCCGGCGACACCCTGGCTGCCGGTCGTGATCGAGATGCCCCGGGGTCGTCGTTGAGTCGCGGAGGGTGCCTCAGTGCCGACTGACATCGTGGACTCGGCGCGTCTCGACCGCCGCCGCGCACCGGTGGCGGACCCCGGCGGGCCATGAAAGCGCCCGACCGCTGGCGACGGGGGATGCACCAGCGGTCGGGCTATGGCCAAGGCTTACAAGGCTGGTCGCGCGGTTGAGCTGACTGCTCAGCC
>CBFHCJ010000778.1:0-2901 GCA_965654005.1 uncultured Streptomyces sp.
CGACAACAGCGCCAAGGGCACCACGCTCGCGCTGACCGCCCCGGGCGCCACGGCCACGGTCAAGGTCACCGCGTCCGCGGGCAGCGAGGGCGGCACGGCGGTGACGAAGGAGTACACGATCAAGGGCGGTACGACACAGAACGTGGACGCACCGGTCCCGAGCGGCCTCAAGGGCACGTACGCGCTCACTGTCGAGCCGATCTCCGGCGCACCCGTCTACGCCGCCCGCACCCTCCAGACGACCATCGAGGGCGTACCGGCGTTCACGGTGCAGACCCTCCCGGACGACCGGGGGACGGTGGCGGTGCCGGAGGCGGCCCAGGACCTGTCGGTGCTGCTCAAGAAGTGACGGCCCGGGGGCTCACGGTCCCCGGGTTTTCTCCGGTCCGGCAGTCAGTCCTCGCCGTAGCGCGGATCCACCGTCTCCGGAGTCAGCCCCAGCAGTTCCGCCACCTGCTCCACGACCACCTCGTGGACCAGGGCCGCACGCTCGTCGCGCCCCTTCGTGCGGATCTCGACCGGGCGCCGGTAGACGACCACGCGCGCCCGGCGGCCCTCACCCGCGGGGATCGTGCCCCCGAGCGGTACCGCCTCGTCGCTCCAACGCTCGCCGGGTCCGTCCAGGCGCGGCACCTCCAGGACCAGGAAGTCGATGTCGGCGAGCTGAGGCCAGCGCCGCTCCAGACGCTCCACGGAGTCCTGCACCAGATCCGCGAACGCCTCGGCGCGGCTCGCGGCGAGCGGCACCTGGGGCGGCGCGATGGGGCCGCGCATGCCTCTGCCGTGACGGTCACGGCGACGGGGCCCGGGTGCGGTGGCGCGGGGCGATACAGGGTTGTCCATCACTGACGAAGCGTAATCCCCGGCGGGGCGCCGCGCCGGATCCACACGGCCGCGCACCCCCTCGGCCGCACGCCGCCCCACCGGCTCGCCGTGGACCCGGCGTGCCGGACGTGTGCCGAGGTCGTACGCCATGTCGCAAGATGACCATTCCAGTAAAGCTTGGGCTCGATTGTGTATCTCTCCGAGACCGTCGATCTCATGAAATTTGACGAGGTTTGTGGCAAGAGGTGACCGGTTCCAGTGCTGTCCGACCTCTCGTACGCGGGGTGTCCACGCAGGTCAGTGAGGCGGCTCCGGAGGGGCGTGTGGGGCGTCTCACACGACGACACGGTGGAGTGACCTGGGGGAGAGTCGTCGCGGCCCGCTCAAGAGTGCGGTACCGTCCAACGTCGTGAGCCCTGTACGTCGTTGTTCGCGCACCGCTTGCGGCCGACCCGCCGTCGCGACGCTGACGTACGTCTACGCCGACTCGACCGCGGTCCTCGGCCCGCTCGCCACCTACGCCGAACCCCACTGCTACGACCTGTGCGCCGAGCACTCCGAGCGCCTGACCGCGCCGCGCGGCTGGGAGGTCGTCCGGCTCCTGGACGGCTCGGCCCCCGCCCGCCCCAGCGGCGACGACCTGGAAGCCCTGGCCAACGCGGTGCGCGAGGCGGCCCGTCCGCAGCAGCGCACGGCCGAGGCGGGCGGCGTCAGCGCCCGTACCGCGGACCCGATGGAGGTCGCGCGCCGCGGCCATCTGCGGGTGCTGCGCTCACCGGACAACTGAGCGCCCGCACCGAGACCGGCCGCGGAGGGCGAGGCACGCGCCCTGCCGCGCGAAGGCCGGGAACGAGGTCCGGGAACCTCTGTGCCGGGTGGGTCCCGGTATGAACTCCGTTCGAACTGTCCTCGGAGGGCCGAAGAGCGACCTCCGCACGCCACCGCCAGCGGGTAATTTGGGGTCATCGTTGAGACCTCAGGAGGGTTGGCCGTGGCTGCTGATCTGTCGCAGATCGTGAAGGCGTACGACGTACGCGGGGTGGTCCCGGACCAGTGGGACGAGTCGCTGGCCGAGCTCTTCGGTGCGGCCTTCGCGCAGGTGACCGGCGCGGAGGCGATCGTGATCGGCCACGACATGCGGCCCTCGTCCCCCGGCCTGTCGGCCGCCTTCGCCCGTGGCGCGGCCCGACGCGGCGTCGACGTGACCGAGATCGGCCTGTGTTCGACGGACCAGCTGTACTACGCGTCGGGCGCGTTCAACCTGCCGGGCGCGATGTTCACCGCCTCGCACAACCCGGCGAAGTACAACGGCATCAAGATGTGCCGCGCGGGCGCCGCCCCGGTCGGCCAGGACACGGGTCTCGCCGAGATCCGCGCCTTGGTCGAGCAGTGGCTGGACTCCGGCGCCCCGGAGTCGGCTCAAACGCAGGGAACGATCACACAGCGTGACACGTTGGACGACTACGCGGCGCACCTGCGCTCCCTCGTCGACCTGACCTCCATCCGCCCGCACGTCTCCAGCCACCGCTCTTACTAGGACGACGCATCGCGCCCAGCACAGATCTAGGTTGGCGTCGACGCGGGCAACGGCATGGGCGGGCACACGGTGCCGACCGTCTTCGCCGGGCTGCCCATCGACCTGGTCCCGATGTACTTCGAGCTGGACGGCACGTTCCCGAACCACGAGGCCAACCCGCTCGACCCGAAGAACATCGTCGACCTGCAGAAGCGGGTGCGCGAGGAGCACGCCGACATCGGTATCGCCTTCGACGGCGACGCCGACCGCTGCTTCGTCGTCGACGAGCACGGCGACCCGGTCTCGCCGTCCGCGATCACGGCCCTGGTCGCCGCGCGGGAGCTGGCCAAGCACGGCGGCAAGGGCGTGATCATCCACAACCTGATCACGTCGTGGTCGGTGCCCGAGGTCGTACGGGAGAACGGCGGCACGCCGGTCCGCACCCGGGTGGGCCACTCCTTCATCAAGGCCGAGATGGCGCGCACGGGCGCGATCTTCGGCGGCGAGCACTCCGCGCACTACTACTTCAAGGACTTCTGGAACGCCGACACGGGCATGCT
>CBFHCJ010000779.1:0-2896 GCA_965654005.1 uncultured Streptomyces sp.
AGGGGATCTGCGGAGTGGAGGTCGGAGCCATGGGTAACACGCTACTCGCTGCTCCGGGCGGGGTCTGCCCTCGGGGGGCGGGAAAAGTCCTGACAAAGGTGGAGCCCGGCACTGCCTGCTCGGGGGTTCAAGCAGTGCCGGGTCCGTTTGATCAGGCTAGATGAACTTCTCGAAATGCCGCAATACGGACACTTCGCTCGGTTGATGCGCACATCTGTGCCCGGCCGGAAAACGGGTGTGCGCTACGGCGCCACGCGCCCGTTGGCGTTGAAGGCGGCGTAGGTGAGCGGCATGAGCTTGGCCCACTCCGCCTCCATCCTCTCCCCGACCATCTCGATCTCCCGCTGCGGGAAGGACGGCACCCTGGCCAGCTCGTGCTGGGTGCGCAGGCCGAGGAAGTGCATCAGCGAGCGAGCGTTGCAGGTGGCGTACATCGAGGAGAACAGACCGACCGGGAGCACCGAGCGGGCGACCTCACGGGCGACGCCGGCGGCCAGCATCTCCTGGTAGGCCGCGTACGCGTGCAGGTAACCGTCCTCCATGACGCGGCCGACCAGCTCCTGCTGTGCCTGGGTGCCCTCGACGAAGACGTACTTGCCGGGGCGGCCCTCCTGGACCAGCTTGCGGGACTCGTCGGGGACGTAGAAGACGGGTTGCAGTTCCCTGTAGCGACCTGACTCTTCGTTGTACGAATTGTGTACGACGATGCCGTTGGCGAGGAAGTTGTGCCAGGGGCCTTCGACCGAGAGGTCGTACGTCATCTCCTCCCCGTCGTCGTCGATGGCGACGATCACGTCCGGAACGGCCTTGGCGATCTTGTCATCGCGCTGGGCCAGTGCCTGTTCCCCTGCGCTCTTTACCGTGTGGCAGGGCTCACAGGAAGGGGCGAGGTTCTTCTCGTCGAGGGCCTGGGTCAGGTCGCCCGCAACGGGGACCACGTGGTCCAGGGCGAGCTGGTCACGGGGAAAGTCCTGCCCGCAGAGATAACAGGTGTCGGTCTCCTTGATCAGCCGCTGTCGCTGCATGGAGGTCCACACTCCGATGCCACGCCTCAGGCTCGGTGGGATCAGGGCCTGTGACGGGCGGGGGGCAGTGCCGGCCGCCATGACAGCGTCCCCCACAGCAAGTTCACCTGCCTTGCGCCAGCCGTCGGGGGTGAACACGGCGTGGTCGACCGTGCAGCGGAGCACCTTCCCGGAAACGGTGGTGACCTTGATAAGCGGCTTCACGCCGGATTCGATCACGTCGACGATCCTGGCCCGCTGGGCGAGCAGGGTCTCCTCGTCGTAACAGCGCACATGGTGGCGACGCACCGATTCGAGCTTGCGGAGACGAGTGCCGGGGTGCTGCTCGCGGAACTCCGCGACCGCAGACTCAGCTGCCTCGCGGCTGTCGTAGAGGCCGAGGTGATGGTTGGTCTCACCGCGCCGGACCTGGGCCATCCACTTGCCGGCTCGGCTGTGCCACGTCACGCCGCCGGCGGAGTGCGGGAGCCGGTCCTCTACATCCAGATGCCAGAGCCTGTACAACTCGGCGATGGTTCGCCGCCGAAGGTTGCCTGCTTCGCTCTCAAGGGTGATCTCGGTGTCCCCGGCGATGCACCAGCCCACGCGGTGCCGCATGAACTCGCGGAAGACGAAGATCGGGGCGCTGATGAAGAACGTCATCGAGTTGTGCTCGAAGGGGCTGCCGTGCCGGTCCCGCATCAGGTAGTTGATCAGGCCTTCGGAGCGCTCCGGGTCCTTCTTCAGCTCGTCGAGGGACTGCTCGCCGGCGGTGGAGACGCGAGCGGCCCACAGCACGTCGGAGTCGGCCGCGCTGTGCTTGACCAGCTCGACGGTGACGTCGCTGCGGAAGCTGGGCTTGAGGTCGTCGGCGGGTGTGTCGGTCACGGCGTAGAAGGTCCTTCCCATCACAAGCTCGGGCGGCGCCCACTCTACGGCCCGGCACTGACAACGGGGCGTTCGGTCCGGGCCGCGACATTCATCAGCGAACTTCGGCGAAATCGGCGAAACGGGGCACCTTTCACGCCCTTCGCTCGTCTGTGTAGGTGACGGCGATTCGTTCGCGTCACCCGGTCCTTCACCCACCCCGGATCACCCGGTCCCGACGAACCCCCGAAGGAGAAGCACCCCCATGTCCCGTCGGCGCGAGCCCGTACCCTTCGCCTTCCTCGCCGAAGCCGACTCGTTCCGCAGCAATGTCACCGCCCCGCCCCGCGAGCGGGCATCCGTCGGTCAGACAGCCGGACGCTGGCTGCTCGGACTCACCATCATCGCGGGGCTCGTGGGCGCCGTCGTCATAGCCGGCCCCTCCCTGTCGAGCCAGGCGCCTGCGGCAACGCAGCAGTCCGTGGCCTCCGACGGCCGCTAGGGCTCCCCCGCCGCCGGACTGGCGCAAGAGGGCACCCCCTTGGCCCCCGAAGGTGGTGAGCAGGGACACGGCTCGATAGCCTCACCGGGCACAGCCCCATGAACCGAGTGAGGATCAGTCGTGCCCCTGCCCTTCCTGACGGCCGACCGTGCTTACCAGCAGGCAGCGGACGATCTCCCGCTGCCGTACGACGACCGCGACCGCTGGCGGCGCCCCTACCGTCCCGGCCCCTGGCGGGTGGGTGCGGCCGCGCTCCTGCTGCTGCTCGCCTCGTACGTGCTCTTCGCGGCGGTGATCATCGCGGTGACCGGCACGCTCTCCGGCGCCGGCGCGGTCCTCGGCATCGCGCTGGCCGTCATCTTCGCTGCCCTGCGGCTGCTGCGCGTCGGTGTCTGGGTGAGCTCGCGCGGGCTGCGCCGGGTGGGCTTCTTCGGCACGCGTACGACGCCCTGGAAGCAGGTCGTCTCGGTGCGGACGGTGCAGCAGCCGGTGCGCTGGCTCGGGCTGCCGCGCACGGTGCAGG
>CBFHCJ010000780.1:0-2865 GCA_965654005.1 uncultured Streptomyces sp.
CTTCGCCTGGTCGAGGGCGCTGTGGATGCCGTCGGTGACGAAGGTGAAGGTGGTGCCGCCCTCCGGTCCAAGACCGGACTCACCGATGTCGGCCTGGTCGAGATCGATGTCCCGCGCGATCGGGCGGGCTCGTTCGAGCCGCAGATCGTCAAGAAGCGGCAGCGCCGGCTGACCGGCGTCGACGAGATGGTGCTGTCACTGTCCGCCCGCGGCCTGACCCACGGCGAGATCTCCGCGCACCTGAGGGAGGTCTACGGCGCCGAGGTGAGATCGCCGTGACCATGGAGGTCTACACCCACGTGCCCTCGTCGGAGACCCGGCGGGCGCTCCGGAAGCTGGGGAAGGCCCTGGAAGGCAGCAAGCAGAAAGACGGCAAGAGGAAAGGCAGGGCCAAGCAGGAAGAACGGCCGGACCAGGACGACCAGCGAGAGTCGTAGGGGTTGCTGTACTCCGCTGCTGTACGAACGCTCAGGGGCCGGGTAGTAAATTTACTCCCCGGCCCCTGGCCTGTGTCGGGGTGGCGGGATTTGAACCCACGACCTCTTCGTCCCGAACGAAGCGCGCTGCCAAGCTGCGCTACACCCCGATGTCGCTGCTTGTCGCGGCGACGTCGTTTACTTTAGCCCACTGGTGGCCGGAGACGAAATCCGGTTTTGGTGTGGCGCCGGGTCGGGTCCGGGCGGAGGTGGTCGAGGGCGACGATGAGGAGGGCCAGGCCGTAGAACGCCAGGCCGAGCAGGAGGGCATTGCCGAGAACGCTTTTGTAGCCGAGCGCGCCCGCGTCCAGGAACGGGTACAGGTAGCGACCTTCCGTGCCTGGCAGGATCAGCTCACCCCGCGCCAGGGAAAAGGCCAGGTACGTCATGGGGTACAGCAGCCACCTCGTCGCATGCCTCACGCCCAGGGGGGCCGGTCTCGTCAGCAGCAGCCAGTCCAGCAGTGCCGCGATCGGCGTCACTGTGTGCAGTACCTGGTTGGTGAGCGCGGGCCAGCCCGTGAGTGCGTCGGTCGGGCCCGTCATTGAGAAGGTGCCCGGCTCGTTCACCAGGAGCAGGTGGTAGACGAGGCCCGCGATCACGACGTAGAACAGCGTGCCGCCGGTCACCAGCGCAGGCAGCGGGCGGCGGGCTGTCCACGCCCGCCACGCCGACAGCGTGAGGACCAGCGCGACGAGCACATTGCTCTGGATCGTGAAGTAGCTCAGCACCCGGACCGGGCTGCCGAGGGTCAGGTCGACGGCCACCGCTGCCGCTGCCGTCAGCGCCACCAGCAGGCGGTAGACGGCCGTCGCCGGGCGGTGTACCGGAGCCATCACGGCCGCCGCGGGGACGGCGGCCGGTACCAGCGTCGGCACGCCCGGCACCGCGGGGAGGTCCGGGATGTCCTTGGGTATCGGCGCGATCATGCCCTCACGCTAAGTGGGTGGGGCAAAACAGGCGATACGGGTGATCCGGGTGGGTTATCTTTCCCGTTGCCCCATGGCGGGCATGGGATCTCTGTATGTGATCACCGCATGGGTTCAGTGCGTGAGTTCACCGCGCGAGTGCAGCCCGCTTCGCTGATCTGCTACCCCCTCCCCACCAGCGTCAGCAACGACGCCTCAGGCGGGCATGCGAATCGTACCGGCGTGTAGCGGTTCGTCCCGCAGCCCGCCGATACGTGCAGGTAGGACGTCCGTCCGTCCGCCGTGTGCCGCGACAGGCCTTTCACCCGGTCCGTGTCCAGGTCGCAGTTGGTGACGAGGGCGCCGTAGAAGGGGATGCACAGCTGGCCGCCGTGCGTGTGACCCGCCAGGATCAGCGGGTAGCCGTCCGCCGTGAACGCGTCCAGGCTGCGCAAGTACGGCGCGTGGACCACGCCCATCGAGAAGTCCGCCGCTGTGGAAGGGCCGCCCGCCACGCGCGCGTACCGGTCACGCTTGATGTGCGGGTCGTCCAGGCCCGTCAGCTCGACCTCCAGGCTCTCGATCTTCAGCGTCCCCCGCGTGTTGGTCAGGTTCAGCCAGCCGGCCGCGTCGAAGCCGTCGCGCAGGTCCTCCCAAGGGTTGTGGATGGCGCCTACCGCGGGCGGGTTGCCGTTCAGGCCGTGGCGGCCCTTCGTCTTCTCCACCAAGTAGCGGGCGGGGTTGCGGAGTTTGGGGCCGTAGTAGTCGTTCGAACCGAAGACGTACGCCCCAGGGAACTCCATCAGAGGACCCAGCGCGTCCAGCACCTCAGGCACGCCCTCCGGGTCGGAGAGGTTGTCCCCGGTGTTGATCACGAAGTCCGGGCGCAGGCCCGCCAGCGAGCGCAGCCAGCGCTGCTTCTTGCGCTGTCCGCTCACCATGTGGATGTCGGAGATCTGTAGCACGCGCAGCGGGCGCGTGCCTGGGGGCAGCACCGGGACCGTCACCCGGCGCAGCCGGAAGGAACGGGCCTCGAACCCGGCCGAGTACAGCAGTCCGGCGGCGGCCACCGCCGTGATTCCCAGAGGTACTCCGTATCGCGCGCGCATACGACCATCGTGTCAGAACCAGCGAACGCCCTGCGCACACCTGTGGACAACCGCGGACGAGGGGACGAGGCGACGAGGCGACGAGGCGACGAGGGGACGAAAGGACAAGCGGCGAGGGGACGAGTTGGCGAGCGGACGAGCTGTGGGCCACGCCGGTGGTCGGCCGCGCGATGGTCGACCGCGTCGGCGGTCGAATCACGGACGGTCGGCGCAGCACATCGGTGAACCTCTGCGGCCCCCTGGAAATCAGTGGGCGGCAGCCCTCTCACACCTGCGACAATCTCAGCCATGACCACGCTCAAGTCGAAGCTGCAGGAAGACCTCAACGCCGCGATCAAGGAGCGCGACGAGCTCCGCTCCTCGACGCTCCGG
>CBFHCJ010000781.1:0-2849 GCA_965654005.1 uncultured Streptomyces sp.
TCGATCCGGCTCTTTCCATCTGCGTCGGTCGTATCCTGAACGATCTGCTTGACGGAGGCGGCGTCCACGACGGTGGAGTCCACGGGCGTGCCGTCGACGTCGTCGAGTCGCATGATTTCGAAGCGCATGAGGCTTCTCCCTTCGTCTGGTCATCCTCCTGAGGGGAACTACTGGTGAGCGGAGCACGAGGTGCCAGTGCCCCGTTCCACTGGTAGTCAACGGGATGCTTGTTACAAACATTCCCTACGCTAAGGAAAATTTTCGAGTCCCTAATTACTGGTGGGTATGGAGTGGGTGGGCGGTACCGCCGACGTTGTTGTGTTCATGTTCCACTGATGAGACCGGTTGTGTTCGCAGCGTGACGGCCGGGACAATGGAGGCATATGAACGACGACCTGGCGGCGCTCGGCGCCCGCATCGACCGCACGAACGAGTTGCTCCAGCGCATGCTCGCCGAGGTGGCGAAGACGCCCTCGACCCATGCGATCTTCGTCGACGCCGGCTATCTGTATGCGGCCGCGGGGCGGCTCGTCGCCGGAACCGAGGACCGCCGGGCCTTCGACCTCGACGCCGAGGGGCTGATCGAGGCGCTCATCGACAAGGCGCGCTCGGTCTTCGCGGACAGCCGACTGCTGCGCGTGTACTGGTACGACGGCGCACGACGCCGCATCCACACCGCGGAACAGCAGTCGATCGCCGAACTCCCGGACGTGAAGGTGCGGCTCGGCAACCTCAACGCCAACAACCAGCAGAAGGGCGTCGACTCCCTCATCAGATCCGACCTCGAGTCACTGGCCCGGCACCGTGCCATCAGCGACGCCGCGCTCATCGGCGGCGACGAGGACCTGGTGTCGGCGGTGGAGGCGGCGCAGGGGTACGGGGCGCGGGTGCATCTGTGGGGCATAGAGGCGCCTGAGGGTCGCAACCAGGCGGAACCCCTGCTGTGGGAGGTCGACAGCCAGCGCACCCTCGAACTCGAGTTCTTCAAGCCGTATGTGAGCCGGCGGACGGCCGCGACCTACGAAGCCTCCGCCGCGGCCCGCCCCATGCGCGAGGACGTCCGTTTCGTGGGCGCGCAGATCGCCGCGAAGTGGCTGGCGGCCCGCGGCCGGGAGTCGCTGGCGGAACTGCTGCCCGGGCACCCGTACCTGCCCGGCTCCATCGACCAGGACCTCCTGGTGGAGGCGGAAACCCTGCTGCAGTACTCGCTCCGTGGCCAGTCGGACCTGCGCCGTGCACTGCGGGACGGCTTCTGGGAGCACCTGCAGGGTCAGTACTGAGTCCGCTGGTCTGTCTGCGGCAGCCGGTCCCAGAAGGCGGCGAGGGCGCGGGCCGTCCGTTCGGGCTGGTCGGTGTTGGGAGAGTGCTCCGCGTCCGGTACGACGGTGCGGTGGGCGCTCAGCCGGGTGGCCATGTCGTCCAGGAGCTGGACCGGCCAGGTGTCGTCGCGGTCGCCGGACAGCACGTGCACCGGCAGGCCGACGGCGGCCAGCTCGGCCACGCGGTCGGGTTCCACGCACAGCTGCCGCCCGGTGGCGATCAACTGGGCCGGGCTGTTGCCGAGCCAGCGGCGGCGCAGGTCGTCCCCGTCGTGCAGGCCCTCGTCGAGGTCCCCGGCCTCGGTCTCCTCCGGCGGTTCCATGGCCTGGACGGCATCCCAGACCCCGGCCATGTCCAGGACGGCGAGCGCGTCGCGCAGCAACTTGACGCGCTGCTGCTGGGAGACGGAGATCTGGGCCGGGCCGGACGCCATGAGGGTGAGCGTGACGAACGGGGAGGCGTCGAGCAGGACGGCGGCGCGGGAGATCTGCCCCCCGAGGGAGTGCCCGAGGAGATGCACGGGCCCCCCGACGGCGTGCGCCTGCGCGATGACGTCCCGCGCCAACTCGCCCTGCGCGTACGGTGCTTCGTCGTCGCGGGGACCGGGGGACTCGTACTGTCCCCGTCCGTCGACGGCGACGGTTCGGTACCCCGCCGCGGCGAGCAGCGGCTGCAGGACGATGAAGTCCTCCTTGCTGCCGGTGAACCCGGGCAACAGGAGGGCGGTCCCCTTCACCCGCGACGTCACCGCCTCCGCGTCGAGCACGGCGAACTCCCCGCGCTCGGTGGCGAGCCGGTACGCCCGGACACCGGGGGGCGGGGTGAAGCTGGGGGGACGACTCATGGGGCGAGGTTACCGGGCGGTTCGAGCGGGGCGGGGGGAGGGTTGGCAACTGCTCAGGGCACCACGGGCCGGGAGGCTTTAGGAGGCCTCACGGGAACGCGGATGGCCCGCCTCCACACGACGTGGAAGCGGGCCATCGGCGAACACGAACCGTCGGGTCAGCCCTCCGCGGCCTTCCGCGTACGCCGACGCGGCTTCGCCGGAACCTCGGTCTCGTCCGCCTGAGCCGGGATCTCAGCCTCCGCGGCCACGGCCTTGCGCGTACGGCGCCGGGGCTTGACCTCGGGCTCCTCGGCGACCTGAGTGGGAATCGCGGCTTCGGCAGCCACGGCCTTGCGGGTGGCGCGTCGACGAGGCTTGGCCTCGGTGGCCTCGGTGGCCTCGGCGGCCTCGGTGGCCTCGGCGGTGTCCACCGCGGCTTCCGCGGCAGCGGCTGTCTTGCGGGTGCGGCGCTTCGGCTTGGCCTCGGCGTCCTCCGCAGGTGCGGCCTCGGCGGTCTTGCGTGTACGCCGGGGCTTGACCGGCGCCTCGACCTCCGCGGTGACGCCCTCCGGCACCTCGACCGCGGCTTGCGTGGTCTTGCGGGTGCGGCGTCGGGGCTTGGCCTCGGTGGTCTCCGCGGTGTCCACGGCGGCCTCGGCGGTGGCCGGAGCCTCCGCGGGAGCCGTCTCCACAACCTTGCGGG
>CBFHCJ010000782.1:0-2838 GCA_965654005.1 uncultured Streptomyces sp.
GCTGCAAGCCGGACGCCGCTACCGCGCGCGTCAGGCCAGCGAGGTGACCGCTCGGCCGAAGTGCCGGGCGAAGAACCGTACCGCGCTGTCGGCCTCGAACCTGGGCAGTTCCTTGTGCTTGCCCGCGTTGGCGTGCAACGTCTTCTCCCTCGAGGCGAAGGCGTCGAACAGCGCGAGACCGGCCTCGCGCGGGATGTGCTCGTCGTCCCACTGCATGTCGAACTCGATCGGGATGGTGATCTGCTTCGCCTTCTCGGCCAGGACGTCGGGCCAGTGCTGGCCGAAGACCGCGGCCGCGATCCTGGGTTCGATCGCCACCAGCGGCACGCCGATCGCGGTGCCCATGTTGATGCCCCAGTAGCCGACCGGTCCGTCGGTGCCGATCTCCGGAAGCTCCTGGAGGGCGTCCAGGGTCGCCTGGTATTCGGGCGCGGCGAGCTTGGCGAGGT
Source organism: uncultured Streptomyces sp. (assembly GCA_965654005.1). Taxonomy (GTDB): domain Bacteria; phylum Actinomycetota; class Actinomycetes; order Streptomycetales; family Streptomycetaceae; genus Streptomyces. The sequence goes on from CBFHCJ010000782.1 coordinate 450, forward strand.
GGTCGTTGTAGCGGACGACGATCGGGCCGACCGGCTCGCCCGCCGCCATCGCCGCCTGCATCACGGCGATCTCTTCCTCGTCGTGTGCCGTGCGCGGCCGGTCGCCGTGACCGGGCGCGTCGATGACGGCGACGTGGAAACCGCAGCCGGTCACGAGGCGCTGTGCCCGGCCGGACATCGCGGGATGCTTCTTGTGGTTGCCACCGCCATGACCCATCAGGATCAGGGGAGCGCGATCGGCTGCGCTGGAGGCCGGCGACCAGAGAACTCCGGGGACATCGCCCACGGTGAAGTCGCGCTCGACCATGCCGTTCGACGACGACTCGGCAGTGAACTGCAAAGAGTACATAGGTGTTGCCTTTCGGGAGTGCCTTGTTGTCGAGGCGCTCCCGGCGGCGACACTACGTCAGTCGCAGGCCGTGACGGGAAGGGGGAGCACCCACATCGATACAGTGTTCACGGGGTCTCACCTCCTCGGGCGGTGTCACGGACGACTGAAAAGCTATCAGCCGGTGATCACCCCTTCAACCCTTTTCCCCGCTACGTGATCACGACTCCAGACAGGCCCTAATAGGGACCGGGTGTACGCCTTTTTTTGCCGCCGGCGCGACCACGGTCTGGTCAAGGAGTCCATGACCGGCTGCGCGCGCAAATCCGCATCCGGGCGGGCCGGGACGCCGAACCGAGCGCGGGTGTGATCGACTCGCAGTCGGTCAGGGCGGACGCCACCGTCGGCGCCGACAGCCGCGGCTTCGACGGCGGCAAGCCGATCAACGGGCGCAAGCGGCACGTCGTGGTCGACACGCTCGGCGCACTCGACTCTGGGCGTTTACGCCCGTGTATCGTCTCTGGCCCGTGCCCTGAGCGGCTCCGATGCCAGTACTCTTCCACGGCGGACCCGTCCGCCGCCGTGGTGGAGTTACCACCACCTCGCAGACGGTGCCTGGTACCCGTGCGTGCGACTCTCACGCTGCGTCAGACTGGAGGCGACGCGCTGCGGACCGCCAGGCCCGCCGACAGTAGGAAACGGGGACGGAAGCGCCATGACCACATCCGCGCGCATCGGCGACCTGGTGAGGGAGCGCTGGCTGCCCTGGCTGACCGAACGGATCCGCGTCGCGGCCCGCTGCTTGGCCGTCTTCCTGCTGGTGCCGCCCGGTCTGGCCGCGGGGCTGCTGGCCGCGACAGCCCTCGGTGCTGTGCGGGCCGGAATCGGACGGCGCGCCGCGCCGAAGGCGCTCGCGCCCGCCCGCGGCCTGGCCGAGCAGCGCCGACGCCTCGTCGAGGAGTGGACCGGACAGGCCATCGAGAGCCCGTATGGGCCGCCCCCATCCGACCCCCGGCAGCGCGTCGACTGGATCCTGGAGGAGCCCGCGGCCAGGCGGGACACCGCGTGGCTGCTGCTGGAGCCCGTCGTCGGCGGATTGTTGGCGCTCTCCCCGCTTGTGCTGGTGGCGGAGGGGCTGTACGGGTTCTACCTGTGCGTCTCCAACGGGCAGATGTTCCGGAACGGATACATCACCTGGTTCCCATTCCTCCAGGTACACAAGGGACACACCGGCCCCATCACGATGGTCGCACTGCTCGCTCTCGCGATGATCGCGTTCGGGCTCTGGTATGCGCCCAAGGCGCTGTCCTGGTACGGGCGGTGGACGGCGCTGCTGCTCGCCCCGGCCGAGTCGGCCCGGCTTGCCCTGCTGTCGTCGCGCGTCCGGGCCCTCACCGAGACACGCGCCGAGGCCCTCGACGCACAGGCCGCCGAACTGAGCCGGATCGAACGGGACCTCCACGACGGCGCCCAGGCCCGGTTGGTGGCCATGGGCATGAACCTGGGCGCGGCCGTGCAGCTGTTGGAGAAGCACCCGGAGGAGGCGCGGGCGATCCTGCTGGAGGCGCGCGACGCGTCGGCGCGGGCACTCGCCGAGCTGCGCGACCTGGCGCGCGGCATCCGCCCGCCGGTGCTCGTCGACCGCGGGCTGGTGGACGCGGTGCGGGCGCTCGCCCTGGACTGCGCGCTGCCCGTCGAGGTCAACGCCGACCTGCCCGGTCGGCTCGAGCTCCCCGTCGAGTCGGCCGCCTACTTCACCGTCGCAGAGGGGCTCGCCAACGCGGCCAAGCACTCCGGCGCGGCGCGGGTGTGGGTGGAGATCCAGCATACCGACGGGCGGCTGCTGATGAGCGTTCAGGACGACGGCACCGGCGGCGCCGACCCGGCGCGGGGCAGCGGGTTGCGTGGTGTCGAACGGCGGCTCGCGCCGTTCGATGGTGTGCTGGCCGTCAGCAGCCCGCCCGGCGGGCCGACCGTGCTCAGCGTGGAGGTGCCGTGCGCGTTGTCCTAGTAGGGCTTCGTTAGGTGGCCTCGGTGATCCGCTCAGGGTACGGTGTGATG
>CBFHCJ010000783.1:0-2822 GCA_965654005.1 uncultured Streptomyces sp.
GGCGCGCCCGGGGACAGGATGCCTGTGGCCTCTGAATGCCAAAATCTACTCTTGCCAGAGTAGACATTGGCTCCCCGTACGGTTAACGTTTTCTCGTTGACACGGTCAAGCGAGACCCGGCAGACATGAACTGGCGGGTAGCAGTACCTGAAGTTCGCAGGTCAGTGCGGCTCCGGAGTTCCGGAACCAAGGTGTTCCCCAGAACGGTGACGGGGCTGAGAGCCGCACTGGGCAGCCTGCAGGTCGAGGGGCTGCCAACAGCATCACCGAGCAGTACCGCAGTACCCGTTCCCCCAGTGGTTGGTTCAGAGGAAGGACGAGGAGCAGACGCCATCAGGATCGCCCGGCCCGAGCAGCTCTCGGTCCGGGTACCGCAAGACCCCGGATTGGATGGTGGTCCCCGGTCACGCAGCCGCGATCCCCGCACCCCTCCGCTCGCCGGTCGGGTAGCGCAAACAGAAGGTCGGCACAGCATTAGGGCCGACAGATGGTGTTGAATTTCCTTCGGGGCCCTGGTGCCGTACGGCATCAGGGCCCCTCGACGCGTTGCACAACGAGGTGACATGGCAGCAGATACCCCACTCAGCGATCGTCTCGACGACGACGACTACCCCGCGTACACCATGGGCCGGGCCGCAGAAATGCTCGGCACGACCCCTGGCTTCCTCCGAGCCATCGGTGAGGCTCGTCTGATCACTCCGCTGCGCTCGGAGGGCGGACATCGCCGGTACTCCCGCTATCAACTGCGGATCGCCGCTCGCGCCCGCGAGCTCGTCGACAGGGGAACCCCGATCGATGCTGCTTGCCGCATCGTCATCCTCGAGGACCAGCTTGAGGAAGCTCAGCGCATCAACGCCGAGTACCGACGTGCCGCGAACGAAGCGTCCGACAGTTCCAGTCCCGGTTCGAGCTGATCACGAGGGCGCGAGCGGGCCAGCTCGAGCACGTACGACTCCGGGATGCGCATGGCTGAAGGCGCCCACGGCCGGCCCGTCCCCCCGTATCCAGCGCCTGACTCGCGGAGGGGGATCACATCGGCACCGCGACCTCGGACGACTGTCCTCGGAACAGGGATGACGCCGACGAGCACGTATGTGGCGACGGAGGTCTCAGGTCGGCGGATGCGGCGTGTCGTCGGCGGTGTCGAGGAGGATCTGTCGGGCCTCGGTGACGTCGTCGGCCCGGACGGCTCTGGCCATCGCGGCGCGTGCCGCATCCGGCGACGTGTCCGGTGGGACCACCAGCAGGGAGAAATAGTCCCGATCGCCCCGGGTGATGAGGACGGTGCCGTCACCGACCGGGAAGGAGTCGATATGCACGACTCGGTCGTCGACCACCAGCCGTGTCGGCAGTCCCTCCCAGGCACTGGCATCCAGACCGACGCGGCTGATGGGTCCGAGATGCTCGGTCAACGCGCTGATCAAGGAGGGAAGCTCGGCACCGATGTCCCGGGACCGCGGCCACCATGCGCCGTCCAGGATTCCCTCGCGTACATGCGTCGTCTCCAGCCGCAGCAGGGCCGTCCCGGGTCTCACCGACTGGTGGATCGCGTCCGGCAGGAGCCTGGGGGTGTCGGGAGTGTCGGAGTCGGCCATGGTGTCTGCCCGTCCGCAGGGCCAGTGCGTCCGCATGAGGAAGTGGTCGCCACCTCACCGTACTACGCGCACCACTCGCGCGAGCGCCCCGACGCCGATGGCTCCGGGACCTGAAAAATGCCTCTCACATGCCGGGCCTCGTCGCTGGTCCGTCGGGTGTGGGGCTCATGCTGTGTGGTGCCGGGCGGCGATACGGGTGACCGTGATGGTGACCTGCATTTCGATGCGCCACCCCTCAGGCGCCCGGTCGGCGCGAACGCCTGCCTCGGGCGGCGTGCGTGCGGCTGGTCCTGGCCGCGTAGGCAAGGCGGCTGCCGCGAGGCGGTGGGCGAGGCGGGGTTCCAGGCCGGCCACGCCGGGAACCGCGAGGGCGGCCTCGGCCGCGACGCCGAGGAGAGGGGGCGTGCCGGTGGCCGCCATCACGTATCACCGCCTGTGCCGCGCCGGGAGCCCACAGGGCCGAGGGGCGAGAACGGCTCCTGTACGTCGACCACGATGATGTCGACGGCCTTCACGGCCGGCCCCAGGGCCAGCCCGGCGGTGTGGATGATCGATCGGCGTACCTGATCGACCCTGTCGGGCAGCGGACAATCGAGGTCGACGGCCAGGGTCATGGTCACCTGCACGCCGCTGCCTGCTTGCGCGTCGCTCGTCACAAACCCACCGCGAGCTGTAGACCCGAGGTAACCGATGAGAGGCCGGACATGCCGCCGCCTGGCGCGACGCCCCCCGCGCACAGTCACGGCGCCCGACCACGTCATCGAGGTGGCCCAGGCAGACGCCATCGAGGTGGCCCAGGCAGACGCCGAGGCCGCCACGCATGTCATGACGGCCTGCCCGGTCCGGGGGCGGGGACCACAGGAACGGGCATACGCTTCCGGAAAGGAGACGTACGGGGAAACGCGCCGCTGCGGCCGCACCTCGCACGTGTGAAGCGGAAACCGCGTTCGTTGCCAGCGCCGCCGCGCCAGGAGGTACGCCATGGACCATGAGCCATTGCCCTCCGCGGGCCACGCCGAGGTCCGCATCGTCGCAGCGACGCCGGAGGTCGCCCGTCGCGTCGCCGAAGTGCTACGCCGCTGCTTCGCCTCGGCCGAGCAGCGCAGCTACCCCGCCGGCCGCGAAGGAGCGACCCGTCTCCATCTCACCATCGACACCGCGCACATCGCGGAGCCCGCACGGTCCTGGCTGACGACCAGCGAACCGTCATTCGAGGACCACGCGCAC
>CBFHCJ010000784.1:0-2810 GCA_965654005.1 uncultured Streptomyces sp.
CCGGGCCGTGGGATCCGAGCTTTCCGGTCTGCGGCGATCTCGACTTCATCGTCAGGGCCACGGAGCACGCGGAGGTCCGCGGCGACCCGGTCGTGGCCACGCACTACCGCAAGCACTCCACCTCGCAGAGCTCGGACATCGTCCGGGGAGACGAGGGCGTGCGGCGGATGATGGAGGGCTACTTCGAGCGTCACCCCGAGCTGCGCGGCTCGCGGCTCGAGCGGACCGCTGCGGCCATGCGCCATGCCATCGCGGCGCGCGCCTACGCCACGCGGGGCATCTGGGGCGCCGCCATTCGGCGTACGGCCCGTTCGTTGGCGCTCGACCCGCGGGCGCCCGTCACCGAGGCTCGCCTGGCGCTGCCGGCTGTGACGGGCCGCCTGCGCCGGAGAGGGGGCTGCCGGCTTCGCCGGGGCAGCCTTGCGGGCGGGGGCGGGCTTGCCGCCTCCGTTGCCCTGCTGGAGGGCGTCCGTCAGTTTGCGGACTACGGGCGCTTCGATGGTCGAAGACGCCGAACGGACGAATTCACCGAGTTCCTGGAGCTTGGCCATGACGACCTTGCTCTCCACACCGAACTCCTTGGCGAGTTCGTATACCCGGACCTTAGCCACTTCGCTCCTTTTAGGTCCGGGTTGCGGCCGGACCGTCGCTACTTCATGGGCGTACTCATCGCGTACTCATCGAGTGCTCATCGCAATCTCGACCTACTTCCGACTCGCGAGGTACCAGGGCCGCACGGGGATCCGTACGACGCTTCTTACGGTGTTGCCTGCTCAGCGAGGTGCCGAGCAGTGAGGTACTGAGCAGCGAAATGCTGTTCAGCAACCTTCGGTCTGCTCGACGTACTGGCGCAACGCCTTTATGTCGAGCGGACCCGGGACGCGCAACGCCCGCGGGAACGCCCGGCGGCGGACCGCCAGGTCGAGACAGGCCAGGGCGGGGTGTACATACGCACCCCGGCCGGGCAGCGTACCGCGAGGATCGGGTACGCATGCGTCCCCGGCCGCCACAGCGCGCAGCAGTTCGATCTTGGCCGCTCGCTCCCGGCACCCCACACAGGTACGCTCAGGGCATGCGCGGGCATGCGTCCGGCCAGACACGCTTAAGTCTACCTCCCCGCAGCGACCTCACCCCTTTGAGGCAAGAATCGAACAGTTGCTGCGCCTAAAACTGTCGTGATCTCAGCGTTTCGCGGCCGGGATCTATTCCCCTCCGAGCTCGGAGCCGACGACCGAGCCGACGACGGCCGCCTCGGTCCCGCTTCTCGGCGGGCCGTGACGCGTCAGTCCCGCTTCTCGGTGGGCTGTTCGGTGTCGGGCCGGATGTCGATCCGCCAGCCGGTCAAACGGGCCGCAAGACGGGCATTCTGCCCCTCCTTGCCGATCGCCAGCGACAACTGGTAGTCGGGCACCGTCACGCGCGCCGAACGGGCCGCGAGGTCCACGACCTCCACCTTGGAGACACGGGCCGGGGAGAGCGCGTTCGCCACCATCGCGGCCGGGTCGTCCGACCAGTCGACGATGTCGATCTTCTCACCGTTCAGCTCGCCCATGACGTTGCGCACACGGCCGCCCATCGGACCGATGCAGGCGCCCTTGGCGTTCAGACCCGAACGGGTGGATCGCACAGCGATCTTCGTACGATGACCGGCCTCCCGCGCGATGGCGGCGATCTCGACGGACCCGTCGGCGATCTCCGGCACCTCCAGCGCGAAGAGCTTCTTCACCAGATTGGGGTGGGTACGCGAAAGGGTGACGGACGGACCGCGCACACCCTTCGCCACCCGAACGACGTACGACCGGATCCGCTTGCCGTGCTCGTACGTCTCGCCCGGCACCTGCTCCTGCACGGGCAGGATGGCCTCCAGCTTGCCGATGTCCACGAGTACGTTCTTCGGGTCGCGGCCCTGCTGGACCACACCGGTGACGATGTCGCCCTCGCGGCCCGCGTACTCGCCGAGCGTGGCGTCGTCCTCGGCGTCACGCAGGCGCTGCAGGATGACCTGCTTGGCGGTGGTGGCGGCGATCCGCCCGAAGCCCGACGGGGTGTCGTCGAACTCGCGCGGCTCCTGCCCCTCCTCCAGGTCCTCGGGGTCCTCCTTCGCCCACACGGTCACATGGCCGGTCTCCCGGTTGAGCTCCACGCGCGCGTGGCGGCGGCTCCCCTCGGTGCGGTGGTAGGCGATGAGGAGGGCCGACTCGATCGCCTCGACCAGCAGGTCGAAGGAGATCTCCTTCTCCCGAACCAAGCCCCGCAGGGCACTCATGTCGATGTCCACGGCTACGCCTCCTCTTCCTTCTCGTCCTGCTTGTCCTTGCGGCTGAACTCGATCTGGACGCGCGCCTTGGCGATGTCCGGGAACGCGAGTCTGCGAGTGGTGGCCTTGCGGCCCTTGACTCCGGGCACTTCGAGGTCGAGACCCTCGTCGTCGACCTTCAGGATCCTGGCGACCAGCTCGCCGCCCTCCGCCAGCTGGAACTTCACCAGCCGGTCCGTGGCGCGCACGTAGTGCCGGTGTTCGTCGAGGAGGCGCTCCGCGCCCGGGGTTCCGACCTCGAGGTCGTACTGACCCTCGCCCATCGCGTCCGTCTCGTCGAGCTTCGCCGAGAGCGCACGGCTCACATCGGCGATCTGGTCCAGGTCCGCACCGGTGTCGGAGTCGACGACGACGCGCAGCACCCTCTTGCGTCCGACGGAGTCCACGGCGATCTCTTCGAGATCCAGGCCCTGGGAGTTGACGAGCGGTTCCAGCAGTTCTCGCAGCCTCTCGCTCTGGGTGGTGCTCATCCGGGTGACTCCTCGGCCGCGTG
>CBFHCJ010000785.1:0-2797 GCA_965654005.1 uncultured Streptomyces sp.
GGGGTGTGACCGGTGCTGCCGGGGCCGGCCGAGGGGGCGGCGGGCCGGCACCCCGCCACGCGCGCCGGCCCTTTCCGACCGCAACTCTTGCGCGCCTTCCGCCCATGGACGGGAGCCTGCGGGTCGGGTGTAGGGCGGCTGCCGTACGCGCGTCCGCGTCAGCGGGCCTCTCTCAGGCGGCGTCCGGGCTGCCGAGGAGAATCACGTTCTTCACCCCGCCGATCTGGTAGTTGCACGTCAACGCGTAGTCGAAGTCGAGAGGCCTGCTGCTCGTGCCGGGAACGGGATCGAAGGGCAGCCCGTCGGCGGGCTCTTCGCAGTTCGCCGTGGGACAGACCTCGCCCCGCTGCATCATCATCAGACTCAGTGCCACTCCGACGCAGCCCGCCGGCGCACCGTTGTGACCGAAGCACGCCTCCTGCGAGGTCATCATCACATCGCTGTCCGCGCCATAGAGTTGTCTGATGGCGTTCGCCTCGAAAGCGGTGACCACCACGTCACCGTCGCTGCCACCGTGGACGTAGGGCACCTGAGAGAGGTCCCATCGTTCACCCAGGCACCGGCGGACGGCTTCCGCCAGGGCGGTTCCGCTGTCGTCGCTCGCCAGCGGATTGATCAGGCCGTCACGGGTCATGGCGTGAGCCAGTACCCGGCCGTAGGCACGTGCGCCCCGCTCGTCGGCGTGCCTGCGGGACTCAAGGATCAGGGTGGCCGCGCCTTCGCCGTGGTTGACGCAGTCCGCGCGCCGGTCGTAGGGGCGCATCATGCGGTCGAAGGACGGCAGGAGCTCCGGCATGCCCTCGACGCGGACGGCCTCGTACGCGCCCTGGGCGGAGCGCAGCAGCCGCTGGACATTGAGGATGACGTCCACGCCGAAGAGATCCACCCCCGATACGACGGCCAAGTCGACGACGCCCGCGGCGATCAGCTGCTGGGCGGTGCCGACCTGCACGGCGGAGGAAGCGCATCCGCAGGAGACGGTGAAGCACGGACCCGTCGACCGTATGAGTGCGCCCTGCACCAGGGACACGTCGGAGGGGGTCAGGCCCTGCTGGCCACGGACGAACAGTTCCATCGCCTCCTCCGGGCTTGTCGTGGCCGGATCGGCCTCGAGCACCGCCATATAGGGCCCGACATTGGTGTCCACGCCGCCGCGCCCGGCCAGAACGGCCGCTCTCGTGAGGTCGCCCGCGCGGAAGTCCAGTCCGGCATCCACGCAGGCCTCCACGAGCGAGACGAGCCCGAACCGGTGGGCGTTGGTGTAGTGCCGGGCGAACGCGGGCGGGAGGTCCGGCAGCCGCGCGTCGAACATGGCCTGTGACAGGCCGACCGCACCGTAGTAGACGTCACCGTGCGAGAGGCACGAGGCGCCATGAGAGGCGACGTCCCACACGTCGTCGGCGGTGAACACGGGTCGGCTGCTGCCCGGCAGGCAGAACCCCATACCAGTGACCATGGCGTCCCGCGCGCTCACTCCACCGCGGAGGGGCCCTGAGGATGTCCCGCGTTCCGACAGCGGGGAAAGGGAGTTGCTCATCTGGACCTCCACGAGTCTGTTGACGGTGCGAGTCGACGCCCGGGCTATTCCGCTCCGGGCTGATGACGCGTCCAGCGGTACACCGGCATCGGGCCCTCACCGATGTCGATGAACTCGCCGGTGAATTCGTAGTGCTCCCAGCCGCCGCAGTACGCGATCTTCACTGGGCCGCCCGCTTCGCCGGACGGTGCCCGCACCACCTGGGGGGCACCGCTCGGACCGCCTTTGAGCAACACGAGAGGGGCTGAAGACATGGGAGTTTCACCTCCTGTGACAGGCAAGGGCCGGGAAAGGTCCGGCCGGATGAGGTGTGGGCAAGACCAGTTCAAGAGTCTTACCAACTTACGGTTCATCAGAGGCCGGCAGAAGCGGGGCATCGGAGCACAACAAGCGCGTGCGATTGCAAACTCTTTCCACGCGTTGATCGTCATGCGAATGAGCTACCTGCAGGTCAGCTGGCGCTCCGGCGCACACCTTCGACAAGGAGCAACGCAACCGCCATCCTGCAGCGCGCCGCGCGGGGCCCACCGGGCCAGGGCGACCGACCTGCACGGCATGCACCCCACGGTGCGCAGGTGCTCTACCGATCGGAGGGACATGACATCGGACCAGGGGTGCTCGGGCAACACCCGGATACGATACGGAAAGCCGGCGAACTTCCGGGCGGGCGCACGTAAACTGATGTATCCTGCTACCATAAAATCTTGGGCAACAACATTATGAGTGCGAAAGCTTGATGCCTGAGCGCAACATCGAGTTCGGGAAATGCGGTGCGCGAGGAATCAAGGGCCATGAAGCCGTAGCCCGGCGGCTCGACGTGTTCGCCGGTTTGATCACGACCCCGATTACCGCCCGGCGTGGTCTTTTGGCGCGCCTGCACCACCTCACCCGCACCGACCACGCTCGCCAGACCCGTACAACGACACGGTCTTCAGCGAGCAGGAGACCGGGTATCGGCCCAGCCGAGCTGCCGAGGGGTGAAACCGTCTCCATCATCACAGCTCAAAGGCCCTTTTCGTAGGACCGATCGCACAGCTCGGCAACCTTGTCCGACTTTTCCTCCGGCTCTCGGAATCGCCGTCATGAAATCACTACGAGAAGGTCGATCGGGCGCTCAGGAGTACCCGTAGGGCGCCTGTCGGCGGCGGGGTCGCCGAACCGCGCAGCAGCCCGGCACCACGCGCCAGGGCCGCGTCCGCGGTCAGCAGCTCGATCTCGACCAGCGCGCCTATCAGTGGCCGGTTGGGGGCGGGAGTCAGG
>CBFHCJ010000786.1:0-2795 GCA_965654005.1 uncultured Streptomyces sp.
CTGAAGCTGGTGGCCAACAGCTGGGTGCTCGCGCCCACCGCCGCGACCGGCGAGGTGCTGGCCCTGGCGAAGGCCCTCGGAGTCGACCCGCAGAAGTTCTTCGACCTGATCGCCGGGGGCCCGCTCGACATGGGCTATCTGCGCGCCAAGGCCGACCTCGTCCTCAACGACAAGCTGTCCCCGGCCAGTTTCGCGGTGGCGACCGCCGAGAAGGACGCCCGACTGATCGTCCGGGCCGGTGAGCAGAGCGGCGTCCGCCTCGACGTCGCCGACGCGGCCGCCGAGCGCTTCGCCCGCGCCGCCGCCCAGGGCCACGCCGACGAGGACATGGCCGCCGCGTACTTCGCCAGCTTCGACCAAGAATGACGAGGAGTTCTGGGGACTGAAGCCCCTGTGCAGCCCCTGTGCACCGTGCAACCGGGGGCCGGGAGGAGCACCCTGGAAGCAGCGGTTCCGGAGGTGATCGTCATGATGCACACCGCAGTCGGATGGCATGTGGAGCTCGAATTCGAGGAGGACGAAGACCGCACGCGGGCGGCGGCGCTCGTACGGCTTCCCGACGGGAACGAAGTCCGGTCGCACGGATACGCCAGCCGCCACCACACCGACGCGAATCAGCCCCGCGTCGGTGAGGAGATCGCAGGGGCGCGGGCGCTGAACGACCTCGCCATGCAGCTGCTCACAAAGGCGCACGACGAGATCGACGAGGCGTCGGGGAGGATGTCGCGTCCGCTGACGCATTGAGTGCGTCACGTTGATGCCGTACGCGGTGACACGTACGGCATCGACGCGTTCGCATCGCGACCTGCATCGCGGCCGGCGCGCACCAGAAAGCAACTTTTCTTCATGTATGCGACATTTAAGAGAGGGTGGGAACGGAGTGGTAGCAGCAGCTTCCGCTTCGGTGACGCAGCGTGAGGAGTGGTCCGATGTCCGTTGTGGAACAGTACGCACGAGCCCATGTCGTCACGGACACCCCGGAAGCGCCGGACGCGGTCCCCGTCATCCTGCGCTACGACCCTGACACGGACCCTCGCTCCGTCCACGTCGGTCTGCCGGGCCCCCATGAGTGGGCCTTCTCCCGAGACCTCCTGGAAAAAGGCCTGCGCTCCCCGGCAGGCAAGGGCGACGTCCGCATCTGGCCCTGCGGCCGGGTCCAGGCGGTGATGGAGTTCCACACGCCGCAGGGGGTGGAAGTGGTGCAGTTCGAGTCGAAGGCGCTGATGCGGTTCCTTCGGCGGACGTACACGGCGGGGGCGACGGAGGGACGGCAGGTTTCCTAGGCGTTCCTAGGCGTTCCTAGGCGTTCCTAGGCGGCACAGGGACAGGGTGCCCCACCCGGCGGTGGGGCACCCTGTCCCTGTGCGAGCGCGGGCGGGCGGGTGGGCAGACCCGTACCAGCTCCCAAGCCGTGGGGCGTTCAGGGCAGGGGACGATCAAGCCGGCCGATGAGCAACGGGGATCGGCCCGACGGACATGAGCGGTGACGTCAGGTGGAAGCTGACTCAAGGGGACCGAGGGGACTTGTCAGATGGTGGGCGCGCCGAGGGCGGAGAGGACCACGGCGTCGATGTACGAGTGCAGGAACGCCTGCGTCGGCGGCTGGTTGTCGATCAGTGCGCGGGTGGCGAAGGCGCCGATCATCATGTGCACCACGAAGTCCATCGCCGGGTTGTCGGCCCGGACCTCACCGCGATCGATGGCCCGCTGCAACACGCGGCGGAACTCCTGGATCTCCGGTTCGATGAGGTGCTCCCGGAACGCGACAAGGAGGTCGGGGTTCGTGTGCGTCGCCATGGCCAGACCCCGCATCAGCGCGTGGTTCTGCTCCATGACGCAGTCGTCCTCGCGTGTCACGAGGGCGTGGAAGTCACCCCGGAGGGACCCGGTGTCGACGTCTGAGGTGCTGCCCGGCTTGCTGTGCCGGATCGCCTTGGCCACCAACTCGGCCTTGCCGCCCCACTGACGGTAGAGCGTGGCCTTGCTGGACCGGGTACGGGTGGCCACGGCGTCCATGGTCAGGGCGTCGTAACCGACTTCCCGGAGCAGGTCGAGCACGGCCTCGTACAACTCGGACTCTCGCTCGGCGGAGATTCGACTGCGACGCGCTGTTGCGACCTCAGTCACGCCACTCACCTTTTCTGCTCGCGCGCGTTCTCTTCGTACATCTCGTTCGTACGTCTTAGACGATACCCTGGGGTCGAGCGAAACGAAACCGTTTCGTACGTATTCTGGGTCACGGGATTCCGCCGTTCGAGTTGCCGCAGCCCGCCACCCGGCAAAGCATGGGTGGGTGAGCGACGGCTACCTCCACTTCCCGCATGTGCACGGCGACCGGCTCTGCTTCGCCGCCGAGGACGACCTGTGGGTGGCCCCGCTGGACGGCACCGGCCGCGCCTGGCGGCTCACCGTCGACCGGACGAAGATCGGCCACCCCCGCTTCTCACCCGACGGCCGCCTGATCGCGTACACGAGCTGGCGCAACCTGGTCCCCGAGATACATCTGACGCCGGTGGACGGCGGGCCCGGCCGACGGCTCACCTACTGGGGCAGCAGCGACACCCGTGTCTGTGGCTGGACGCCGGACGGCCACATCCTCGCCGTCGCCTCCCACGGCGAGCCCTTCACGCACTACACCTGGGCCTACAAGGTCCCCACCGACGGCGACCCCGGCGGCAAGCTGCCCTGGGGCCCCGTCTCGGACATCGCAGTCGCCGACGTGGAGGGCGAGCACAGGACCCTGCTGCTCACCGGCTCCCCACCGCACGAACCGGCCTCCTGGAAGCGCTACCGGG
>CBFHCJ010000787.1:0-2793 GCA_965654005.1 uncultured Streptomyces sp.
TCGTGGAGTGCCCGGTTCTTCACCGCCCCCGCTCTCGCCGCCGGCGTCGAACGGCAGTCCGCGGCGGAGCAGTGGTTGTGGGGTGGTGGTTTCGCCCGTCAGGAACCGACTCTGACACTGGCCAGGACAGCCGCCGGCCAGGTGCTCGACGGCCGACAGAGCTACGCCACCGGGGTCCTGGTCGCCGACCGCCTCGCCGTGCGGGCCGTGCGCGCCGACACCGGCGAACCACTCGCCGTCGTCGTGGATCCCGCCCGTCACGGCGTGCGGATCGACGACGACGGCGAAACCTTCGGCCAGCGGCTCGCGGCCGGCGGCAGCGTGGAGTACGACGCCGTGCCGGTGGCCGCCGACGACGTACTCGGCTCCCTGTCCGCGGAAGAGGACGTCCTGTCACCCCGTGCTGCCCTGGCATCGCCGGTCGGGCGTCTCCTCTCCGTCCAGCTCCGTCTCGGCATGGCCGAAGGAGTGCTCGCCGAAGCCCGTGAGTACAGCAGGACGGGCCATGCACCCTGGCACCCCGCCTGGCCGGTCGGCCCTTCCCACGACCCTCAGGTACTGACCGCCTACGGAGAACTCACCGTCCTCACCCGGTCCGCGTCCGCACTCACCGATCAAGCTCTGGAAGCCGTACGCGGCGGGCTGACACGCGGCGACGACCTCACCTACGAGGAGTACGCGGACATCTCCGTCCTCGTGGCCATGGCGGAAGCCGCCGCGTCCAGGGCCGCGCAGGAGTCCACCACCCGCGCCCTCGACATCATCGGCACCCGCTCCGCCTCCTCGCGGCTGGGCTTCGACCGCTTCTGGCGCAATGCCCGGACCCACACCTTGTACGAGCCCGTCGCCCACCGACTCCGCGATGTCGGGGACTATTTCCTCAACGGTGCCCACCCTCCGTTCAGCCTGCCCGCCTGACCGGAGGCGGTGAGCGAACCCCTCCCCCGAGCCGTCACCGGACTTGCCCTGGTCGTCGGGGTCGTCGGGGTCGTCGGGGTCGTCGGGGTCGTCGGGGTCGTCGGGGGAACCTACCCGCCGGTGTCGACGGCACCCTCAGCCACGTCGAGGGCGATGACGCCTCCCGCTACACCCCCACCGCGGCCTGAGGCCCACGACCGCCTGGCAGGGACACCGCCCCCGCACGGCGTCGCGTCCGAAGCGGACACCGACCGAAGCCATACGGGATAATGGGCGCATGCGGATCTCAGCCAGGGCCGACTACGCGGTACGTGCCGCGCTGCAGCTCGCCGCGTCACGGGACGACGGGCCATTGAAGGCCGAGGCCATCGCCGACGCCCAGGACATCCCGCACAAATATCTTGAAAGCATCCTGAACGACATGCGCCGGGGCGGCCTCGTACTCAGCCAGCGCGGCGGCAACGGCGGCTACCGCCTGGCCAAGCCCGCCGAGTCCATCAGCATCGCCGACGTCATCCGCGTCGTGGACGGACCGCTGGTCTCGGTGCGCGGGGTCCGCCCGCCGGACCTGTCCTACACCGGCCCCGCCCAGTCACTGCTCCCCCTGTGGATCGCGCTGCGGTCCAACGTGCGCGAGATCCTGGAGGGCGTGTCGCTCGCCGATGTCGCATCGGCGCAACTGCCCGCCGACGTGTCCGCGCTGACCGACGCTCCGGGAGCCTGGGTAAACCCCTGACACGCTGGGACATCGACCACTGATCCCAAACACGAGGTAATCATGTCCACCATATAGGCTCAGATCCTTCGGGCTCGGGGGTGTCGGGGGCGCTTTGGAGTCGGGCGAGAAGTGCGGCCATGGCGTCGGTGCGTTCCCGCAGGGCCTTCACATGCGTGGCGCCGTCCGGCTTGGCGACCGCCAGGGGCTGGGCCGCCGTCACGGGAACCCCGTGCTGCTGGGCGGTGGCGGTGAGGCTCCATGACGCCTGCTCCACGACTGCAAGGGTCGCGGCGGCGAACAAGCCGCCTACCTGGACGCGCTGACGACCGAGCAGTCCCTTGTGCACGATCTCGACGGGGACGGCGAACTCGTCGAGGCGCTGATCGACAGAGCCGCGCTCCAGTGCGGCCAGGACGACGGTGGCGATCGCCTCCGCGGCCTTGGTGACGACCCACTTGCGTCCCGGCACCGGAGGCAGCAGCTCCCGCAGCCGATCGACTTCCTGCTCCAGTGCCTGGGTCGTCATCACCTCGAACGCGTTGCGGGTGCGGATCTCGACGACCTTCTCCCAGAGGATCTCCTCCCCGTCGAAGCCGACCGCGGTCGGCCCCAGCTGCACGGCGCCGAACCGGTCCAGCAGGCCCAGGGCCTTGTGCGCCAGGGCGGGGGTCTTCGGGTGGCGCCCGCGCAGCACGCCGATGGACAGCCGCCACGGCTCGGTCGCGGGGGTCGGCGGCGGGGCGATTCGCGTCAGCGCCGTATACGCCCACTGCCCGCTGGCTGCAGTGCGGGTTCCCCGCAGCACCGCCTGCCGGCCCACCTGGGCGGCCTGCGCTGCCCGGCCGAGCAGCGAGCGCTGTTCCGTGCCCGGCTCGATCCTCTCGCTGGCGCTCATCGCCCTCTCCTTCGCTCTTCGCTCACGTTTCGCGGGGCCTGCCGTGCTCTGTCTGTGAGCGGGGTGAGGAGCAATTCGATCAGCTCTGCCCGGTGCAGAACCTGAACAGCTTCTCCGCGCCTGCCAGGAAGCACTCGCCCAAGTCGGGGTGCAGCGTCCACACCATGTGCGAGATGAGTTGCCGAGATGGGAGGAGCCAGGGACGCTGCCCAGGTCGGGGAAGCCCCCGAGCGGCGTGGGGTAGAGCGAGCGTATGTGGGCG
>CBFHCJ010000788.1:0-2751 GCA_965654005.1 uncultured Streptomyces sp.
CGTTCGTGGTGACTTCGGCGACGTCCGCTTCACCGAGCGGACCAGGGGCAGCGAACTGTTCATCAACCCGCTGATGTCCTTGTACTTCTGCGTGGACGCCCCCGGACTCGCTCGCCGCAACCTCTACCTCGACCGGCTGGAGAAGACCTCGCTGATGCGGCAGATCAGCACGATCATCGAGGAGTTCCGCGACGAACTGCCCCGGCAGCGCCCGCCGAAGGCCTTCCCACACTGACCCCGAGCGTGCGAATACCCCCGAGCGGGCGAATACCTTCTGTCCACGCGGTGTCACCGGACATGGCGTCCACGCGGGCGCGAGCGCGAGCGCCGGGACCAGCGTACGCCGAACAGAACCAGGTCGGCCACGAGGACCACGACGCCGATGACCAGCAGGTAGGACAGCCCCTGCGCCACCGCGCCGATGAGTCCGAGGACGATCGCCACAAGGATCAGGAACAGGAAAAGCGCCATGGACGACCACATCCTCCAGCCAATGCCGCGGGTGATGAGCGCTCGCGGTGCTCAGCGAGCCGGTCGGCGTTCGGCAGGTCAGCGATTCATACAGGTCAGCGCCGCCCGAGGCGGCGACCGTGGGCGGGTCCGGGCTCGTATGTCCTCTCGTAGTGTTTGAAGACCTCTTCCTCCCGCTCGAGCGGCAGGATGTCGTCCACTCCCATGGACGGCGCCTTCTTCACCAGCCCTTTCGAGTGCGCCACCTTGACGTAACCCGGTCCCAGGGTCGCCTCGTCCAGAGGGACGAAGACGAGTCGCTGCCGCGTGGGCAGTCCGGTACGGACGGTGGCCATGGCCGGCTCGTCGGTGGCGGTGTCCACATAGACCGCCTCCAGGGCACCGATCTTGTGTCCCTTGGGGTCGATCACTTGGCGGTTGCGCCACTCCCGGATATCGGCTGAATGGATCATGCGTCGCTCCTTGCGGGCCCACAGGCTCACGCAGACACGTGAGGTCCAGCACCTCCTCCACTCTACTCCGGCCGAACGTTCATCGCGCGCTTGACCTGGTCTTTTCCGGGGTGCGAGGTTTCATGCCACGTCGGTCCGGGAACCGGGGCACGCAATGACGGGCTCGGCCGCCGGACGGTGGGGCAGCACGGCGGCGAACTGGAGCCGACCGAGCCACCGTCCCATGCTGGGCCTGGTCGGCCTGCGCTGGTTCTCCTACCGGCTGTTCTCCCCGCTCATCGTGAACAACGCGGTCAGCTACGGCCCCCTGGCACCGTCCTGGTCGTACCGTCCTCGCTCATCGGGGTCGGTTTCGTGGTGCTCGGCGGTGCCCTGCTGGGCTGCCATCTCGATAAAGCCCGCTGCCCAGCCGTAAAGACGGATGCGAATCCTTGACCGCCGGTCGGCGCTCCACGATGCTGTGTTGCGACACATGAGACGTGTGCCGCAATGAGCAACAATCGACTCCGCACCAGCCGAGGAGTGGCCATGACTCACCAGGTCCGTGCTGTCGTCGCGCGGGGCAAGGGCGCCCCCGTAAGCCTGGAAACGATCATCGTGCCCGACCCCGGTCCGGGCGAGGCGCTGGTCAAGATCGAGGCCTGCGGCGTCTGCCACACCGATCTGCACTACCGCGAGGGCGGCATCAGCGACGACTACCCCTTTCTGCTGGGGCACGAGGCGGCGGGTGTGGTGGAGTCGGTGGGCGAGGGCGTCACGGACGTGGCGCCCGGTGACTTCGTGATCCTGAACTGGCGCGCGGTGTGTGGTCAGTGTCGCGCCTGTCTGCGCGGCCGGTCGTGGTACTGCTTCGACACGCACAACGCGAAGCAGAAGATGACCTTGACCGACGGCACGGAGCTGTCGCCGGCCCTCGGTATCGGCGCCTTCACGGAGAAGACGCTGGTGGCGGCCGGGCAGTGCACCAAGGTGGACCGGGCCGCGTCGGCGGCTGCCGCCGGGCTGCTGGGCTGCGGGGTCATGGCGGGCATCGGTGCCGCCATCAACACCGGGAACGTCGGCCGGGGCGACTCGGTCGCGGTCATCGGCTGCGGCGGGGTCGGAGACGCGGCGATCGCCGGATCCCGGCTCGCGGGCGCGGCGAAGATCATCGCGGTGGACATCGACGACCGCAAGCTGGCCACCGCGAAGGAACTGGGCGCGACCCACACCGTCAACTCCAAAAAGAACGACGCGGTCGAGGCGATCCGCGAGCTGACCGGCGGCTTCGGCGCCGACGTCGTCATCGAGGCGGTCGGCCGCCCGGAGACGTACAAGCAGGCCTTCTACGCCCGCGACCTGGCCGGCACCGTCGTCCTCGTCGGCGTGCCCACCCCCCGGATGAAGCTGGAGCTGCCGCTCCTCGACGTCTTCGGACGCGGCGGCGCCCTCAAGTCGTCCTGGTACGGCGACTGCCTGCCCTCCCGCGACTTCCCGATGCTCATCGACCTGCACCTCCAGGGCCGCCTGCCGCTGGAGAAGTTCGTGACCGAGACCATCGCCCTCGACGAGGTCGAGAAGGCCTTCGAGCGGATGCACCACGGCGACGTGCTGCGCTCGGTGGTGGTGCTGTGATGACCGCGCGCATCGACCACCTCGTCACCTCGGGCACCTTCTCTCTCGACGGCGGCACCTGGGACGTCGACAACAACGTGTGGATCGTCGGCGACGACCACGAGGCCATCGTCATCGACGCCGCCCACGACGCCGACGCGATCGCCGAGGCCGTCGGCGACCGGCGGCTGCGCGCCATCGTGTGCACCCACGCCCACAACGACCACATCGACGC
>CBFHCJ010000789.1:0-2734 GCA_965654005.1 uncultured Streptomyces sp.
CGCGGGCATCCCCGACGCCATCCGGCAGGCGGTCATCGACGACGTGGCGCTCGCCCGGGCGGTCAAGGACAGCGGCGGTCGCATCTGGCTGGGGCTCGCCGACCGGGTGGAGAGCGTGCGCCCGTATCCGCGGCTGCACGACCTGTGGCGGATGGTCTCGCGCAGCGCGTACGCCCAGCTCCGGCACAGTCCGCTGCTGCTCGTGGGTACGGTGCTCGGACTCGCCGTCGTCTATCTGGCGCCCACCGTGGCGTTCGTTGCGGGGCTCATCACCGACAACCCGGCGGCCATGGTGGTCGGCGGGCTCGCCAAGCTTGTCATGACGGCGACGTACGTCCCCATGCTGCGTTACTACCGTCAGCCGCTCTGGCTCGCGCCGCTGCTTTGGGTCACTGCGTTCCTCTACCTCCTCATGACGGTCGATTCGGCGGTGCAGCACTACCGGGGGCGCGGTGCGGCCTGGAAGGGCCGCACCTACGCACGCCCGAACGCGGCGTTCGACGAGCAGTGAGCGGCGCGGCCATGCATCAAAAGGGGTCACTTCCTGAAGAGGGGGTCACTTTCTGCCGGGGGTCCAGTTCATGCCCCATCCATAGGCGTGGTCGATGGTGCGCTGCGGGCTGACGCCGCGCTCGGGGACCAGGTAGCGGGCCTCGCGCCGGACGACCAGGTCGCCGCCGGAGTTCGTGATGAGGGCGAGCGCGCACACCGTCGAGGGCACTGTGCACTCGTCGAGGAAGAACTCGACGGGCGCGCCGTGCTGCGGCTGGAGCGTGACTGTGGCGTGCAGGTCGGCGAAGGAGCGGGCGCCTTCGTAGATGGTCACGAAGATGAGGATGCGCCGGAAGCTCTGCCTGTGGTCGAGGTTGATGGTGATGTTCTCACCGGTCGCCACGGCGCCTGTGCGGTCGTCGCCGTCGAGGTGGATGTACGGCGGCTGGTGCAGCGAGCCGAAGGCGTTGCCGAGTGCCTGGACGACTCCCTTGCTGCCGTCGGACAACTCGTACAGGGCGCACAGGTCCAGGTCGAGGTCCGCGTGCAGGGCCACTGGCCGGCCGCGCTTGCTGCCCCAGCCCGAGAACTGCTTGTGCATCTGCCAGTTGAGGTTGACCCGCATGGCACCGGACGTGCCGCCCTGCTTGGCCAGCGAGACCGAGGGGGCCTGTTCGGTGAGCGTGACCTTGGTAAGACGGACCGGGACCGAGGGCGCCGAGGGCGGGACGTGTGGCGGGGGCGGCGGCGCGCCGTACGGGGCCGATGCCGGAGGGGTGGTCACCGTCAGTGGAGGCGCGGTGACGGGCGGCTCAGGCGCCGCGGGTGGCGGAGGCAGGGTGGCCGGCGGGGCTGCCGCCGCGTGCGGCCGGCCGACGCCGGTGACGGGCGGGAACGGTGCCGCGTGCTGCGGCTCGTCCACCGTGATCCCGTAGTCCGTGGCCAGCCCCTCGAGTCCGCTGTCGTAGCCCTGCCCGACGGCGCGGAACTTCCAGGCGTCCCGGCGGCGATAGAACTCCCCGAGCACAAAGGCGGTCTCGATGGTGGCGACCGGGTCGAAGCGCGCGATCTCGGTGCCCTGCTGCGTGTCGAAAACACGGATGTACAGACCGGGCACCTGCCCGAACGTTCCGCCGACGGCGGAGGCGGCGAGCACCACGGTCTCGATCGCGGGCTCCACGCGCGCGAGGTCGACGAGGAGAATATCCGTCACCTGACCGCCCAGATCCCGCTTGTCCTGGTGGCACACCGCGCCGGAGGAGTGCGCGGGCTGGTTGTAGAAGACGAAATCGGCGTCGGCACGGACCTTCCCGGAGACCAGCAGCAGCGCCGAGGCGTCCACGTCGGGCACGCCCGGTCCGGATCGCCAGCCGAGTTCGACGCGCAGAGCCGTCGTCGGCACCTGAAGATTCGATCCCTTAGGCATTGACATGTTCGCCCCCATCACGGGTCACCGCGCCGGGAACGAGGCCCGGGCCGCTCGTTGCATCCCTTCCGGCCAACTTATTCCCCCATGGCCCGAACTCCCATGACCCGCAACGGAAGACCGGAGCTCAACTGCCGGTAACCCTCCCGGAACTCGGCGTTTACGCGATCCGAACTGAGCCCGCTGCCCTTTTTGCCAAGTTCGCTCGCATTGAGGATCCCACGTCACCCAGGACACGAAAAACAACCCTCTTATCGGTCTCCCCAACCAGCACATCGTGGGCTTAACTTATGTGCCATGACCTCCCCCCGCTCCACCTATGGCGGCGGCTACTACTCCGCGTCGCCCTTCCGGGACACTCCGATCTACGACTCGCTCGTCGCCGAGCGGGGCACCCCTCAGATCGCTCCGATCCGGGTCCCCGCCGCGTATGAGACGCCGGGCAGCCATCTTCCCGCACTGCCGTCGGCGCTTCCCGCGCTGCCGGCCGCGCCGTCCCCCCAGGGTCCCGCCTACGGCTACCCGCAGGTACCGCAGCCCGCACCGCTGCAGCAGGCCCCGACGGCGTACATCCCGCAGCAGACGGGTCCGCGCGGCTACCCAGGTCCCCAGCAGGCGCAGCAACCGCGCCCGACGGCCACGGGCACGGGTTACGAGGCGATGCGCCCTGCGGCGCCGCGCCCCGTCCCGGCGCCGTACCAGGATCCTTATGACAACGGGCAGCAGTACCGCGGGTACTGACCTGCCCAACGCTGTGGGGCCGTCGGCGGCCGATGGCACGATGGCCTCATGCCGAATCCAGCGCTGCACTCAATT
>CBFHCJ010000790.1:0-2725 GCA_965654005.1 uncultured Streptomyces sp.
CGCGCCATGAGCCCCAGCCTACTTCTATGGTGAAATAAAGACTCAGGGCACTAGAAGAACGTGCGGATGTAGTCGACGACCGTGCCGTCCGCCTCGGCCACCGGGATCAGCTGCCACTTGTCGAAGGACGTGCACGGGTGGGACAGGCCCACGCCGACCCAGTCGCCGACCTCGACGTCCGCCTCCGGAGTCGTACGGAGCCAGATGTGCTGGTCGGACAGGGCCGTCACCTCGATCCCCGTCGCCGGACGCTCGGTGCCGTCCCGGCGTACCGCCTGGGCGACGGGGAGGTCGAGGTCATGGGCGGCGTCCCGCTTGCCCGCATTGACGAACGCCTGTTCCCGGGACGGACGGGACACCACCTGGGCCCACAACCGGAACGCGGACTCCAGAACGCCTTCCTCGGGTACCCGGTTGAACGGCGTGAGCTTGCGGTAGTGGACGTCGTCGTGCGAGACGTACGCACCCGACCGCAGCAACTTGCCGACCGGCAGGGAAAGTTCGGGGATCCGGGCGAAGACGTCGGCGACCGCGTCGAACCACTCGCTTCCGCCGGCGCTCACCACGATCTCGTCGGCTCCGGCGAACCGCCCCGCCTTGTCGAACTCCGCGGCGATCCCGACGAGCCGACGCAGCCAGGCGCGCACCCTCTCCGGGGAGGCCTCGGGGACCTGTGCCTCGTAACCCGCGACGCCGACCAGCCGCAGGGTCTCCACGCCCGCCACCGCGTCCGCGACCGCCGTGGCATCCGCCTGGGTGCGCACGCCGGTGCGGGCGCCCTCGCCCGCGCCCAGCTCGACGACCACCTCCACCGGGCGGGCGGCCCCCTTGAGAGCCGCGTCCATCAATTCCACCCCGCGCACGGAATCGACGTAGCAGACAAGGCGGAATTCCGGGTCGGCGGCCAGCTCGGCGGAGACCCAGCGCAGGGCCGCCGCGTCCACCAGCTCATTGGCGAGGAACACCCGCTGGATCCCGAACGCCCGTGCCACCCGCACCTGGTGCGGCACCGCGAGCGTGATGCCCCACGCGCCGTGCTGAATCTGACGGTGGAAGAGCTGCGGGGCCATGGAGGTCTTGCCGTGCGGTGCGAAGGCCAGGCCGTGTCGGGCCGCATACGTCTCCATGAGCCTGAGGTTGTGGTCCAGCCGCTCGGCGGACAGCGCGAGGACCGGGGTGGTGAAGCCGCCGGTGAAGAGGTTGCGGCGCTGGGCCGCCAGTTCGGCGACCGTAAGACCCTCGGCGTCCGGCGGGAGGCCCTTGAACCGGTGGTCGACGCGTTCCTCGGCCAGGCGGTCGAGCGCTTCGGTGCTCATGGAGTGCCTCTTTCTCGGCCTTGACCGCTCGTACGGCTGCGTAGGCGAAGATTCGTATAACGATGCCGGGGCTGGCTGTGTCCGGCACAGGATCTTGGACCATACTGCCCGCTGTGGAGCAGCGCATTGGTTCGAGCAGCCAGCCCCTGGACGGCGCCGGGATCGATCCGGCCTTCATCCCCGGGCTCACCTCACCCGTGTCCGTGGAGCAGAAGGACTCTGTCGAGCCGGAGGCCGCCGAGGAGACAGACCCGGTCGAGCCGGACGGCACCGTAGAGCCGGAGGACGCGGTTCCGGTCAAGGACGCGGCTTCGGTCAAGGAGGAGGCCGCCGCAGAGGAGGCGGAGCCGGAGCTGGAGGTCCCCGCCGAAGAGGAGGAGGCCCCCGGCGGCCCCGTCTTCGACGCCGCCGACCGCCGTGCCCGGATCGTCGCGGACCACAGCGGCGTACGGCTGCGCCTGGACGACCAGGAGTGCGAGTTCCGCTGGGACGAGATCGCGGCGGTGGAGACGGAGACGGCGCGGTTCGGGAAGCGGTACACGGTGACCGTGTACACACCGGAGCGCCGTTGGTACCCGATCGAGGTCCAAGCGGCGTCGCGCTCCCACTTCAAGGAGTGGGAGGAACAGTTGGACGAGGTCCTGGACGCCTACTTCGAGGACGGCGGGGAAGAACCCGCCGCCCCCGAGAAGGACGAGGCCCCCGAGAAGGGCGACGACTGACTGACGCTGTCAGTTGCAGCACCGCGTCCCGGTTCCGCGACGTCTCCCGCTCGATCACCTCGTCGGGCGGGTGGAAGCCGCCGCCCACCACTTCGCGCTCGTGGCGATGGCTTCCAGCTGCTTCATGGTCAGCGCAGGGGCCGTACGGGTCGCGGGGGTGTTCTGAGCACCGGAGTTGAAGGCGCTGATCACCACGCGGCGACCGTCGGTACGAATGGTGTCGACGGTCCACATGACGACGCCCTCGCCGCCCTTCTCGCCGGGCCTCTGGTGCATGGCGACCTTGGTGCCGTCGGACAGGGTCCTGGAGCCGGAGCCGAAGAGCTGGCCCTCGACGTCCGACATGTTCGATTGGACGTTGACCTGGACCATGCTCGCGCCCTGGCCGTCGTCGATGACGACATACCCGAAGTAGTCGTCCGCATGGCCCTTGGAGAGGACCTTGAGCCCCTTGGGCAGGAGCGAGGCGAGCGTCGACGACACCGAGCCGCCGGGCACACCCGGCGCCATGCTCGGCTCGGCTGTCGACGTCCGGGGATCCACCGGGATGGCGTCGGCGGCGGCACGCCACTCGCGCGCGCCGGCGAGCGCCTTCAACTGATCGGAGGACAGGGGAGGCTGGTCGCGAGTGATGGGCGCGTCCTTCTCGGCCGCCGCATTCCACTCCTGGACGGTGACGTGCTGCCC
>CBFHCJ010000791.1:0-2673 GCA_965654005.1 uncultured Streptomyces sp.
CGCTGCGCGCGGGCGGCTTCGCCAACAAGGCCCGCGTGAAGATCAAGTGGGTCACGTCCGACGACTGCAAGACCCCGGCGGGCGCCGAGAAGCAGCTGTCCGACGTGGACGCGATCTGCGTCCCCGGCGGCTTCGGTGACCGCGGTGTCTCCGGCAAGGTCGGCGCCATCCGGTACGCCCGCGAGAACAAGATCCCGCTGCTGGGCCTCTGCCTCGGCCTGCAGTGCATCGTGATCGAGGCCGCGCGCAACCTGGCAGACATCCCCGACGCGAACTCCACCGAGTTCGACGCGGCCACCTCCCACCCGGTCATCTCCACCATGGCCGAGCAGCTCGACATCGTCGCGGGCGAGGGCGACATGGGCGGCACGATGCGCCTGGGCCTGTACCCGGCCAAGCTCGCGGAGGGTTCCCTGGTGCGCGCGGTCTACGACGGCAAGGAGTACGTCGAGGAGCGCCACCGCCACCGCTACGAGGTGAACAACGCCTACCGCACCGAGCTGGAGAAGAAGACGGGCATCCTCTTCTCCGGTACGTCGCCTGACGGCAGGCTCGTGGAGTTCGTCGAGTACCCGAGGGACGTCCACCCTTACCTCGTGGCGACGCAGGCGCACCCCGAGCTGTGCTCCCGTCCGACCCGTCCCCACCCGCTGTTCGCGGGGCTGGTCCGGGCCGCGGTGGAGCGGAAGAACGGCGAGTAGGGCAAGAGCTGTACGGTGGCCGGGGCGCGTCCTTCGGGAGGCGTACCCCGGCTTTTCGCGAGGGCGTGGGAGGAACAGCGCTATATGACGATCAAGGACACCGCCGAGGAGTGGGAGGTCAGGTCGAGCGAGACCCCGTTCGTCGGCAAGAAGACCTCCGTGCGCGCCGACGACGTGGTCATGCCCGACGGCTCGGTCGCCCGCCGCGACTACCAGGTCCACCCCGGCTCGGTGGCCGTCCTCGCCCTCGACGACGAAAACCGGGTTCTGGTCATACGGCAGTACCGCCACCCGGTGCGCCGGAAACTCTGGGAGATTCCGGCCGGACTCCTCGACGTCCCCGGCGAGAACCCGCTGCGCGCCGCCCAGCGCGAGCTGTACGAGGAGGCGCACCTCAAGGCCGAGGACTGGCGGGTGCTGACCGACGTCTACACCACGCCCGGCGGCTGCGACGAGGCCGTGCGCATCTTCCTGGCCCGTGAGCTGTCCGAGGCCGAGGGACAGCGCTTCGAGGTCGAGGACGAGGAGTCCGACATGGAGCTGGCCCGGGTGCCGGCCGGGGAACTCGTACGGGCAGTGCTGGCCGGAGACCTCCACAACAGCTGCCTCGTCGTCGGCGTCCTCTCGCTGATCGCCGCACGGCACGGCGACGGCCTGGACGCCCTGCGCCCGGCCGAGGCCCCATGGCCCGCGCGACCGTTCGAGGCCTGAGGCCGTCGGCCCGGGTGCGCGGTCCCCAGAGGCCTTGCCCTTGACCCGCCAGAGCCTCTGCCCCTGAAGGGGGCGGTGCGCCGCCGGTGTGTCTTGGACGGAGCCGGCTCCCGGATCAACGCCGGGGCTGTCCACTTGCGGGCTTCGCCCGGGACTCCGCCAGAAGCCCGCCCCCGGGGCCCGGCGGGACCCGCCCCGCACCGCGCGAGGCTCTGCCCCGGACGTGGTCCGCCCCGGCGGGCTCGGCTCATGGTCCGGCTCGGGCTCCGCGTCTGACGCTTGGCCGACACCACCGGTCGTACGATCGCTTGATCCGATCGGGGGATGTGCTCGTCGTGCTCAGCGGGGATCGTTGCAGAGCGTGAACTAGGCTCTGGGAACGACCCGCCCCAAGGCCCGGCGGGCCCGTATGCGCAGTGGGACGGGAGCGTGGCCCGGTGACGGATCAGGCGGTGGACACAGGCGGCGGCGAGCTGCCGGAGAGCGTAAGGCGTCCCGCCGCCCCGGACGATGAGTTCCTTGGCCGCACAAGGGAGTTGAAGGAACTCCGGGCCGACATCGAACGCGCGGGACTCGACACCATCGCCGGTCGCAAGGCGCCCCGCGCCCGTGTGCTGCTCATCGCCGGACGGCCCGGTTTCGGCCGCACCGCGCTCGCCGAGGAGCTGGTGCGCCAGGTCGCGCACCGTTACGAGGGCGGCGTGCTGCGCACCCGCCTCCGTGAGCCCGACGGCACCCCCGTACCGACCGAGCGCTCCGCCCGCGAGCTGCTGACCGCCCTCGATCTGCCCACCCCGCCCGGCGCCGACGAGGACGAGCTGGGTCAGGTGGTCCGCGAGGCCCTCGAGAAGCGCCGGGTGCTGCTCCTGCTCGACGACGCGGTGTCCGCGGAGCAGGTCGACGCGCTGCTGCCGGACACGCCCGACTGCCTCGTCGTCGCCGTCTCCGAGGGCCCGCTGACCGGCATCGCGGACGTGCGCCCGTGCACCCTGGGCGGCCTCGACACCAAGTCCGCCCTGGAACTGCTGACCCGGTACACCGGCACGGTCCGCAACACCGTAGACCCACGCGCCGCCGAGGGCCATGTCGAGGAGTG
Source organism: uncultured Streptomyces sp. (assembly GCA_965654005.1). GTDB lineage: Bacteria > Actinomycetota > Actinomycetes > Streptomycetales > Streptomycetaceae > Streptomyces. Next base: position 2,509 of record CBFHCJ010000791.1, read on the forward strand.
CGCGAGCCAGCCCGCCGCGCTGGTCCTCGCCGGCGGCTGGCTGGCCGCCCGCCCCAAGGCCGCCGTCGCCGACCTCGCCAAGCAGCTGCGCGCCGGGGAGGACGACGGCCCGCCGCCGGCCCGGGTCTTCCGGCTCTCGTACGCGGGACTGCCGGGCCCCGCCCA
>CBFHCJ010000792.1:0-2669 GCA_965654005.1 uncultured Streptomyces sp.
GTGCCCGCAAGGCCGAAGCCTCGCGGGCACCGTCGCTCATTCCCAGGTAAAGCGGACGGCCGTTACGGCACCGTCGCTCACATGCGGGTCACGGGCCCGGAACCGGGCTGCAGACCGCGTAGGCTGTGAGGGTCGTGGCGTCCGGGAGGTTGATGCTGGCGGCCTGCCACCCGTTGGGGAAGGTGGAGATCGGGATATTCGTCGTCGTCATGGAGACACCATTGGGGGTGCTCTCCAGGTATCCGCCGCCGGTGATGACATCGTTGGCGTCGCGGCAGAAGGCATTCGACACGCCGGCGCCCGGACCGGTAGCCACATTACCGAGCACGACGTAGGTGGAGATCGAGCCCGTGGCACCAGGCGCACCCGTGGCACCGGTCGCACCGGTGGCACCCGTGGCACCCGTACCCGTAGCGCCCGTGGCACCCGTTGCGCCTGTGGCACCCGTGGCGCCCGTGGCACCGGTGGCGCCCTTCCTGCCCTTCTCGCCCCTATCGCCCCTATCGCCCTTCTCCCCGCGCGGCCCCTTGTCGTGGTCACGGTCGGCACTCACGGCGCCGTTCGGGCCGGGCAGCGCCACCGCGCTGTCGCCGCCGGACCTGTGGATCGCGTCGGCGATGGCCGTGGTGCTCGGGGCGACATTGAGCGCTACGGCAAGCGCACCCGCCGACACCAGCGTGGCGGTCTTCACGCGTGAACTTCGGATCGTTCTACGGCTCACCAGAGAACCTTTCTTGAACTTGGAGTGACCACACCGCAAGCACCTATTCGCTGCTCTTCATTCGCATGCGAGTCACGTCGCTTACGGCTACGGACAGGGGCCAGTCTTCACTCTCGGCGATTGAATGATTACGATTCGGTCCGTGTCGTGGTCGAGGATCACCCGTGCGGCCTCAATATGTTTCTTTACTCTTCCCCGCAGCTGCCCTTACGGGCTGGCAGGTATCGATTCCGGCGTTGCAGCATTCGAAGATCCAAGGTCGGGTGCAGTGCGAAAAATCGGCCAACTCAAGCGCTGCTCACAAGACTTCTGCGAAACGCGGCGCAGTCCTCGAAGGAAGGGAGCATGCATTGCTTCTCGGCTTCCGCCAGCGTGGGCGCGGCGGCATCCTTGTCGGACAGGCAGGGTGCGAGGTCCTGGGGCCAGGCGATGGCCAGCAGGGGGTCGAGCGGGTCGATCCCGTACTCGTGCTCCGGCGCGTATCCCTGCGAGCACAGGTAGACGACGTTGGAGTTGTCCTCCAGCGCCATGAAGGCGTGACCCAGCCCCTCCGAGAGGTAGACACAGCGGTGCGTCGCGTCATCGAGCCGCACCGCCTCCCATTTCCCGAAGGTCGGGGAGCCGGTGCGGATATCGACCACCACATCGAGGACGGCGCCGCTGATGCAGGTGACGTACTTTGCCTGGCCCGGCGGGACCGACGCATAGTGGATTCCACGGAGAGTGCCGCGAACGGAGCGGGAACAGTTGGCCTGCTCAAGCCGGAGCCCGTGGCCAATGGACTCGTGGAACCGCTCGTTCTTGAACCACTCGTGGAACCGGCCCCTGTTGTCCGCGAACACTTTGGGCGTGTCCACCCAGGCCCCTTCGATACCAAGTGGTCTCACGTGCCTGATTCCTTTCATTTCAGAATCGGCTCAGCAGTTCTTGGCGCCGCGGTCCGTTGCCCCTTTGGGACGTGACGACGCATCGGGATTCCTCCAGCAGCCCCAGCAGATACTGACCGTATCCACTCTTGAGCAACGGCTGGGCCAGTTCCCGGAGCCGGTCGTCATCGATCAGGCCGGCCCGCCAGGCCGCCTCCTCGACGCAACCGAGCTTGAGGCCCTGGCGCTCCTCGATCACCCGGACGAACTCCGAAGCCTGGACCATGGCCGTGAAGGTTCCGGTGTCCAGCCACGCGGTGCCCCGGTCGAGCCGGGTGACCTGCAGTGTCCCGGCGTCCAGGTAGACTCGGTTCAGTTCGGTGATCTCCAACTCGCCCCGGGCGCTGAGCCGTAGGCCACGGGCGATGTCCACGACGTGGTTGTCGTAGAAGTACAGCCCGGGCACGGCGTACCAGGACTTGGGGCGGGCCGGTTTCTCCTCGATGGACAGCGCGCGGCCCAACTCGTCGAACTCCACCACGCCATAGGCCGAGGGATTGGCGACCTGGTAGGCAAAGATCCTTGCGCCCTTCGGATCGTCGTGGCTGGCCAGCCGGGTGCCGAGGCCACTCCCGTGGAAAATGTTGTCGCCCAGAATCAGGGCCACTGACTCGTCGGCGATGAAATCGGCTGCCAGCAGAAAAGCTTGAGCAATTCCCTTCGGGTGCTCTTGTCCCATGTACTCAAGACGCAGGCCCAGTTGACCGCCGTCGCCCAGCAACCGGCGGTATTGGCACTGGTCTTCCAGGGTGGTGATAACCAGGATCTCCCGGATGCCGGCCATCACGAGTGTGGAAAGCGGGTAATAGACCATGGGCTTGTCGAAGACCGGCAGCAGTTGCTTCGACACCGAGCGTGTCAACGGCCACAGCCGTGAGCCGGTACCCCCGGCCAGCAGGATTCCGCGCATGACAGCACCATAGGCGAATAGCCCATGTTTGCCGCGTTTGCGACTTTTTCACATGGTTTGTGGCGTGAATAAGCCCGGGGCCCGCCCCGTACGACGGCGTACGGTGCGGGCC
>CBFHCJ010000793.1:0-2641 GCA_965654005.1 uncultured Streptomyces sp.
ATACACCCGCGCCGAGACCCCTCGCCTCCACAGCGCGCGGCGGACGTACTCCCTTCTCACAGGCCTCAGAAGCACTCATACGCCCCCGCACTCCCCATTTGCAGTCGGCCGAATCGCGCTCCGATCACCCCTCGGTAAGCTGACGACATGACAGGACAAGTGCGTACCGTCGACGGCCGCGTGGCCGGTCGACGCGGGCAGGCGACCCGGCAAAAGCTGCTCGACTGCCTCAGCGAGATGCTCAGCTCGTCGCCGTACCGGGATGTCAAAGTCATTGATGTCGCCCGGAAGGCGGGGACGTCGCCCGCGACCTTCTACCAGTACTTCCCGGACGTCGAAGGCGCCGTCCTGGAGATCGCCGAGCAAATGGCCGCGGAGAGTGCCGGGTTGACCCAGTTGCTCGAAGGGCGCTCATGGGTCGGCAAGGCGGGGTGGCAGACCGCGCAGGAACTCGTGGACGGCTTCCTGGAGTTCTGGCGCAAGCACGACGCGATCCTGCGCGTGGTCGACCTGGGCGCGGCGGAGGGCGACAAGCGCTTCTACAAGCTCCGTATGAAGATCCTTAACTCCGTGAACAACTCCCTTGCGGACTCGATCAACGAGCTCCAGGCCAAGGGCAGGGTCGACAAGGACGTGACCCCGGCCGCCGTGGCCGGCGCGCTGGTGGCGATGCTCGCGTCCGTGTCCTCCCACCAGAAGGGCTTCCAGTCCTGGGGCGTCAAACAGGCAGAACTCAAGCCTAATCTGGCACTGTTGGTGCATCTGGGCGTGACCGGCAAGAAGCCGACGAGGTAGCCCGGGGCAACCGTACGCGCCGTCCAGGCGCTCCCAAGTCCTGTCATGCAGGCGGTGGTTCACCCAGGTGGACCACCGCCTGCTGCACTTTTCGGCACCTTGTGTTATCGCGCCGTGACGCTGTGCGCTTCACGATGCCGTACGCGCCGTGGCTATCAGCGCACCGTGACGCCGTACGCGCCGTGGCTATCAGCGCACCATGACGCCGTGCGCGCCGTGCGCGCCGTGACGCCATGCGGGCAGGGCCGCGTATCTGGTGTGGCTCGGGTGGGAGGTATGCGCCGCCCCGGCACTCCGGGTGCGGCGACCGGGGAACCCGCCGACGCACCCCCGGCCCGCGTCTTCCTGCGGGGATCGGCGCGTTCCTGCCGGCGGAGCGCCTGGCGACGCTCCAGTGACGCCGGTACCACCGAGCACGCAGGCCAGGGCGTACGACGCGGCTGTCCGCTTTTCGCGCCGGTGGCCGTGAGGAGCACGCCCGGCCGTTCGGGGCACAGGGCCGAGCACGGGTCCTGGCACCAGGACTCACAGTGATGATTGCGGTGGCACCGCTCAGTCTCTGACGACGGTGATACTCGGAGGCATGGCAACGGATCTTCACGAACTGCTCAGGACCCTGCGGGTGTGGGCCCCGGAGACCACCGAACTGCCCGCCTTCGACCCGGCGGCGGCACCCGTGGAGCCGCTCGCGCTGTTCACGCGGTGGTTCGCGGAGGCGGTGGCGGCGGGGCAGACCGAGCCGCACACGATGTCGCTGGCGACGGCGGACGCGGACGGCACGCCCGACGTCCGCATCGTGATGCTGCACGGGGCGGACGCGGACGGCTGGTCGTTCGCGACGCACTCGGGCAGCCGTAAGGGCCGACAGCTGACGGCGCGACCGTATGCCGCCCTCGTGTTCTACTGGCCGGTCCAGGGCCGCCAGATCCGACTGCGCGGCCCGGTCACGGCCGCACCGTCGGCGGAGGGCCAGGCGGACCTGCACGCCCGCTCGACCGGCGCGCTGGCGGCGGCGCTCACGGGCCGACAGAGCGAAGTGCTCGGTTCGGTGGAGGAGTTGGCCCGGGTATCGGAGGAGGCATGGGAGCGGGCGCAGCGCGAGCCGGACGCCCCGGTCCCGTCCTGGACGCTGTACCACCTCCGCCCGGAGGAGGTCGAGTTCTTCCAGGGAGACGAGACGCGACGGCACGTACGCCTCGCCTACCGCCGCACAGAAGGGGGGTGGGCCAAGGAGTTGCTGTGGCCATGACCCGGCACCGTCACGCGTCCGCGCCGCCGTCCCCGAACTCGTACACCGAGAAGTCCGCCACCGGCCGGTACCCGAGCCGCTGGTACAGGCCGTTGCTCGTGGGGTTCGCGAGGTCGGTGAAGAGCAGGACCTCCTCGGCGCCGAAGTCGAGCGCGGCCCGGCTGACCGCGGCGGTCACGGCACCCGCGTAGCCACGGCCGCGCAGCGCGGCGGGGGTGTGGACGGGGGCCACCCGCACCTGCCCGGCGACCTCGGGCATGGCACCCGCCATGGCCACGGGCGTGCCGTCCGGTGTCTCCCACAGCGTGACCCCGCCGTACGCGATGCGCCCCCCGGCCCAACGCTCCGGGTTCTGCCGGGCCGACCGCCCGCCGATGTCCGCGCAGAACTCGGCGTACCACCGCGCGACCAGCTTGCGGTCGTCCGCCGTGGCGACGCGGGCGCTGCCGGGCGGCGCGGGCTCGGGCGGGGTGAGGGTGCCGAGGCGGTAGAGCCGCTGCCGCATCGCGAGTCGGGCGGTGGTCCTGGTGCGGCGCTCCCAGGCCGCGGCGAACACGGCGGCCGTCTCCGCCGGTCCGCCCGCCCACGGGAGCGCCC
>CBFHCJ010000794.1:0-2639 GCA_965654005.1 uncultured Streptomyces sp.
GGTGCGCGGGCAGGTGGCAGGTCTTCGGACTCGCGGGCACGTCTCGTCGTACGACACTCCTGCCGGCCGTCGCTTCCCAGGCCCGGTACGTCGGACCCAGTGCGTATACGGCGGTCGTTTCCGCTCACCGCTGCGGGGCAGTCCCGGTGTCCCACCGGGTTGCCTCTCACGACGCCCTGCCGTGGGGCCCCATGCCTTCAGGGCTGTGGGGGAGGGCGGGGAGGGGCCGTGCCGTGCGAGAAGCAGGTCAGACAAAGACCCATTAGAGGTGCGGCGGCGGAGGGGCTCGAAGCATTCCGAGGGGCGCGGAGGATCAGGCGCTGGTGCCAAAACGGGTTTCGTGGGTCACCATGGCCGGGACGGTAACCAACAGCGGGAGGCGTCATGAAGCTGGGCAAAGCACTCGCCACCGGGGTCGCGGAGGAACGCCCGGAGGTTCCCGAGGAAGAGGCCGGTCTCCAGGTCGCCGAGGTGATCGAGGAGCCCGTGGCATCCGCTGCCGAAGAGGTCCCGGTCGCGCGATGAGGCTGCGGCTCCCCGAGGAACGCCCGACGGAGCCGCCGACCGGATACAAGATCGCCCACCCGGTGCTGTCCCAGGACGGCACCCGGGCCGGGTTCACCGGTGTGTCGCTCGGCGGCGCGCTGCCGTACGCGGTCCTCGACGAGGCCCGGTGCGTCTACGGGCTGCGGCACCGCGCGCCGCACCGCCGCTGCGACTGCGGCTTCCACTGCGTGCACGACCGTACGGAGGCCGAGGCGCTGCTGTGCACCGCGGAGCACCGGGCGGCGGTGCTGCTCGAGGTGTCCGTCCTCGGCGCGTACATCCGCTTCGAACGCGGCTTCCGGTACGCGCGCCAGCGGGTGCGGACCATGATGGTCGGCGCGTGCGGGTGCGGAGCGGTGGCTGTGGCGCTGGCCGACGCGGGCTGGGGCCGGCCGGGCTGGCGTGCGCTGGAGGGCACGTGCGCCGGGTGTGTGCGCGGCCGTACGTCCCTGTCGCTCGCCGCCTTCGCGCGGCTGGCGGGGGAGGGGTTGCGGGTACGGGCCGGACAGGGTGCCGCGAGTGCGACCGCCGGCCTCGAGGTCTCCGAACTGGTGGCAGAAGCGGCCCTGCTCCAGGCCCGACTCGACTGGTTCCAGACCCAGTTGGCCCGCCTGGAGGAACGCGGTCCCAACGGATAGGCGGCCCATGAGCGCGGCACGGGGTCCCGCGCATGGCCCTTCACCGGCGCATGACCTGCGGCTGCTTGCACCCTGTCGCCCAGCGTGGTCCTACTCGGCGATGCACGCGCAAGGGCCCGCAGCTCCTGATCGGCGGCCGAGTCGTCGTGAGACACCGGGCGGCCGGGTGACGTGAACCACCTGGTGCAACCGACTGAAAGCCATACCCGGTGTCTCTGGATCTCCGGACCTTACGACGGCCCGTCCGACCCACCAACAACGTAGGACCGACTGAACCGCCCACTTGACGCGACGCAGGAGCGCAGCATGTCCAAGGAATTCGAGATCGTCCGCGAGTTTGAGGTCGACGCCACGCCGGAGCAGGTGTGGGAGGCCATCACCACGGGCACCGGCGGCTGGCTGTGGCCGATGGACGCCCCCGAGCCGCGGGAGGGCGGCAAGGGTCCCTTCGGATCCACGATCACCGCCTGGGACCCGCCGCACCGCTACACCAACCGTGTCGCGGACGTCGAGGGCATCTCCCAGCAGACCCTCAACCAGCTCGACCACACCATCGAACCGCGCGAGGGTGGCCGCCGTGCCTGGGTGCGCTATGTGCACAGCGGCATCTTCGTCGACGACTGGGACAGCCTGTACGACGGCGCCGACAAGCACACCGACTTCTACCTGCACACCCTGCGCGAGTACGTGACCCGCTTCGCGCCCCGCCCGGTCACCTTCGCGACCCTGAACGGCCCCGAGGCGTCCACGGCCCCCGACGCGCTCGCCACGGTGGCTCGGGCGCTCGACCTCCGGGACGACGCCACCGAGGGTACGCACGTCGAGGTGTGTGGCCCCGAGGGCAAACTCATCGTCGCAGTGGTCGACTACCGCAACCCGTACTTCATCGGCCTGCGCACCGACGACGCCCTCATCCGCGTATTCGGCCGCAACCACTGGGGCGCCCCGGTCGGGATCAGCGTCCACGACTTCGCGCCCGACGCCGACGCGAAGGCGAACGAGACGGCCTGGCGGGAGTGGCTGGCAGAGGTGTTCGCCTGATTCCCGCGATGCGCAAAAGTGGTAAAGCGGTGCACAACATTGGATATGGTGAGCCCAGCCCCCGGATGACGGGTCGGGCTCGTCGGTACGAGGGGCCGGAGCCTCGTACGAGGGGTTCGCGGCCGTGTCGCCGGCCGGGGTGTACGCGACAGGCACGGACTTCGCGTCGATGACCACGGGAGCGCGTTGCCGTGACGCGCGTAGAATGCGGTGACCGTGATGAAACGCCGTCGAGCGCCGCTGGGCGCCGTGGGAGCTCTTCGCGTATCAGTGAACAACTGTCCACCGAGTTCTACGCGCGTCAATCTCCGGTGTTCTCAGGCCAGTTGTCAAGGTTTCGGCCATGTACAGCTGAGGGCGGCGAGAGGAACCGGGCGGCATGGGTGGAAATCCGTCTAGGCTGAGCGTGTGTTT
>CBFHCJ010000795.1:0-2635 GCA_965654005.1 uncultured Streptomyces sp.
GTGCCGCTCGGCCCGGTCTTCGCCTGCGAGGAGTGTTTCGGCCCGCTGGAGATCGCGTACGACTTCTCGGGCTACGACACCGAGGAACTGCGGAAGCGTATCGAGGCGGGCCCCGCGAACATCTGGCGCTACGCGCCGCTGCTGCCGGTCCCGGCCGACGTGGCGGACAAGCCGAACCTCAACCCCGGCTGGACCGCTCTCGTCAAGGCCGACAACCTGGCCCGCGAGCTCGGCGTGACCGGTGGTTTGTATGTGAAGGACGACTCCGGTAACCCGACGCACTCCTTCAAGGACCGCGTGGTCGCCCAGGCGCTGGAGGCGGCGCGCGCCTTCGGCTTCACCACCCTCTCCTGCTCCTCCACCGGCAACCTCGCGGGCGCGGTCGGCGCCGCGGCGGCCCGGGCCGGTCTCCGCTCCTGCGTCTTCATCCCGCACGACCTGGAGCAGGGCAAGGTCGTCATGGCCGCGATCTACGGTGGCGACCTCGTCGGCATCGAGGGCAACTACGACGACGTGAACCGCTTCTGCTCCGAGCTGATCGGCGACCCGGCCGGTGAGGGCTGGGGCTTCGTCAACGTCAACCTGCGGCCGTACTACGCGGAGGGGTCCAAGACCCTGGCGTACGAGATCGCCGAGCAGTTGGGCTGGCAGCTGCCGGACCAGATCGTGGTGCCGATCGCCTCCGGCTCACAGTTCACGAAGATCGACAAGGGTCTGCAGGAGCTGATCAAGCTCGGGCTCGTCGAGGACAAGCCGTACAAGATCTTCGGTGCGCAGGCCGAGGGCTGCTCGCCGGTGTCGGTCGCGTTCAAGGCGGGGCAGGACGTCGTCAGGCCGCAGAAGCCGAACACGATCGCCAAGTCGCTGGCGATCGGCAACCCGGCGGACGGCCCGTACGTCCTGGACATCGCGCGCCGTACGGGCGGTGCGGTGGAGGACGTGACGGACGAGCAGGTCGTCGACGCGATCAAGCTGCTGGCGCGGACCGAGGGCATCTTCGCCGAGACGGCGGGTGGCGTGACGGTGGGCGTGACGCGCAAGCTCATCGAGAACGGTGTCCTCGACCCGACGAAGACGACCGTCGTGTTGAACACCGGGGATGGTCTGAAGACGTTGGACGCGGTGGCCGGTACCGGGCTCACGGCGACGATCCGCCCCAACCTGGAATCCTTCCGTGAGGCGGGACTCGCGTAAACGCGTCGCTGGAAGCGCTGTTCTCAAGCTGCGGGCCGGTGGGGGCCGGCCGGGCCCGCGCGGCAGAGCCGCATGATGTCACGCCCTCGCGCCCCTGCCGGGGCACTGTACCGACCGGAGGTCACACGGCAATGAGCGTCACCGTCCGCATCCCCACCATCCTGCGCACCTACACCGGCGGTCAGGCCGAGGTGAGCGCCGAGGGTGCGACCCTCGCCGAGGTCATCGCCGACCTGGAGAAGAACCACACGGGCATCGCGGCCCGCGTCCTGGACGACCAGGGCAAGCTGCGCCGCTTCGTCAACGTCTACGTGAACGACGACGACGTCCGCTTCGAGCAGGGTCTGGAGACGGCGACGCCGGACGGCGCGGGCGTCTCCATCATCCCGGCGGTCGCGGGCGGCTGACGGTCGTCCACCCGCTCGGTCCTTGCCCTCGGTGAGGCCGAACACTCAGCGTTCACCGAATTGCCCTCTCCGTAAGAGAAACGGAGGGGGCAATTCTGCATGGTTGAGCGCGGTACGATTGGGGAACACGGTGCCGGTCTCCGCGCCGGTTTCACAGAGTTCCTGCCGCACGCCCGACGAGAAGTAGCCAAAGTGGGCAGGGCTTTTGCGCCATTCACTCCTTTTATCGGGCCCGACTTGCCCTGAATTCAGGTGAATTCTTCGTACATTCCCGACCGGTCGCGCCCGGATTTCTCTTCCGATTGACCTGTTGCAGACGGCAGTTGGGCAGATACATTCAGCCGCGGTCGACGCGTTCCGGCGCACGCCCCCAACCGTTGGGGGGTGAGGTCTGACCCGGGTCCGCGAAGTGTGGATCTGTGCAAGGGCCAGTAATAGGGGAGTTGGGCATGGCTCAGGGCACCGTCAAATGGTTCAACGCGGAGAAGGGGTACGGCTTCATCGCGGTCGACGGTGGTGCGGATGTTTTCGTCCACTACAGCGCGATCCAGATGGACGGCTACCGGACCCTGGAAGAGGGTCAGCGGGTCGAGTTCGAGATCTCGCAGGGTCAGAAGGGGCCGCAGGCGGACATGGTCCGCCTGGCCGGCTGAAGTTGCGCGCCGACGACTGAACTGTTCGACGTTCGACGTGTCGAGGGGCTCGTATCCCGTCCGGGGTATGAGCCCCTCGGTCTGTCCGGAATCGGCCTGGCCGGGACCGGGGGCCCCGCCGGGAACCGACGGGTCGGCGCGACCGGGCCTGGGGGCCCGCCGGGAACCGACGGGGCCGGTGCCACCGGGGCCTGGGGGCCCGCAAACCGACGGGCCGGTGCGGCCGGGACCGGGAAACCGACGGGCCGGTGCGAGCGTGCGGTGCGGCGGGGCGCACCGGCACGCCCACCTGAGGATCTGCTCCCGAGTTCACCTCCCGATCCCGAGAGCCGCTTGCACTCGGCCTGGGCGAGTGGTACTCATTGGGGGTATCCCTCTGTA
>CBFHCJ010000796.1:0-2635 GCA_965654005.1 uncultured Streptomyces sp.
GGAGGGTCGGGGTGTCGATGGCTGCTCCGGTCCGCGCGGGGTGGCTGGTGTGGGGATCGGCCGGGGGTCGTCGCGGGCTTCATGTACCAGTCCGCACTTCGTGCACGCCCAACTCCGACGCAAAGGCCCGCAGTTCCCCAGAAGGCGGCTGGCTCATGGTCAGTAGGTCTGCCACAAGCTGCTTGACCATCGGCAGGGCCCGCACCATTTCGGGCGACAACTCCCGGGCCGTCAGCAGCGCCGAGACCGCATCAGGAACCTGCCGACGCTGGGCATAAGCCCTGGCCACATCGATCTGAAAACGCGTCTGCCGTTCCGCGGACAGTCCGGACGCATCGACGGACTGCGCAGCCCGCAAAGCGACTCCGGCGTCCCCCAGGTCGACCGCGACGGCTACCTCGTGCAAGCCGACATTGGTCGGCCCGAACTCCGTGTTGTAGTCATTGCGCCCGTCGCCGACCTGTTCGGCCATCTCACGAGCCTCACGGAGATGCCCATACGCGTCATCAGCCAGGTTCAACCGAGCGGCAGCCACCGCCCGTTGCAGCGTGAGCGCGCCACGCAGCGCGACGGCCTCAACCTGTCCGAACTCCGCCAGGGGCCGCAGCGCGTCAGCCGCACTCCCGGACACCTGAGCCGCCTGCTCGAAGTGACGAGCCCCGAGGAAGACGAGCGACAGCCGGAACTCGCCGGCCGCCATCAGCAGTGGATCATTCGCCCGCTCGGCAGCGACCACGGCGCGGTCGACGGCGATCCAGGCCGCCTCAGGCTCCCCCATGTTCGCGAGCGCGCCACTGCACGTGTGATACATGACCGCCAGCAGCCGGAAGAGTTCGGGACGGTCCGCCTCTGGAACCAAGCGGGTGGCCGACTCCAGCCGCGGAACCAGCCCTTCGAGCAACTCGGCCAGGTCGGCGTAGTTGCCCTGATGAGTGAGCGACCACGCACGCTCCACCTCGGCGCGAAGCGCCGGCACATCGGGGGAGGTGTCCTGCTGGCCGAGGACTGCCTTCAGTGAGTGGGCAGCGCTCAGCACCAGCCGCAGTCGACTCGCCCCCGGCGGCTCCCCCTCGGTCACCGACGCCACGATGGGCGCCTCGGCCGCCAACTCGGCGACCGGAATTCCAAGGACGTCGGCGACCTTCTCCAGCACGGTCATCCGGTCGATACGCCGTACGCCCCGCTCCACCTGGGACACCCACGCTTCCGAACGCCCCAGCAGCCCGGCGAACTCCTTCTGGGACAGTCCCCGGCGTTTGCGGTTGAAGGCGATCTTGCGGCCGAGCGCCTTCTGGTACTCAGTGCTCAACGTCCACACCCTTGCCCGACACAAGGTCCAACCGGTCAACCTCCGTGACAGAGAGGTACTGGTCCCGCTCGGAGAGGAAGGCGCGCGCGTAGTCCTTCGACTCGTGCTCCTCGAAGGCCCCCTTGTCCCGGTAAAGCTCGTAGAACACGCGACGCACCTTCCACGGGGATCCCCGAGAGCTCCGCCCTGTGCGCAGTTGGACCCGTGCCACGCTGGACGGCCACCCCCACTCCGAAGACGCCGCCCTGATCGTGACCGAACTCGGCACCAACGCCCTGATGCACACCGCCAGCGGCGACGCCGCCGGCACCTTCCACGTCACACTCACCGTCTCCGAACTGACCGTCGTCATCGCGGTGACCGACTCGGGGGACGCCAAGAACGCCCCCAGATCCGGCATCCGTCCGTCAATGCCACCCACGGCAGAGGACTCGGCATGGTCGCCGCCCTCGCCGACCGCCTCGCGGTCCAGGGCGACAACTCCGGCCGCACCGTCACCGCCGAACTCCGCGCCAGCGCAAGCCTCCAGGAGACGGCACCGTGTTCGTGAAGCGTGAGCAAGGGGACCACCAGGCCGACGACAAGCCCCAGGACGTCCATCGCGTGGTGAGTGCGAACGCACACGGGGCCGTCGTCCACGACAACCACAGTGGCCCCGTCCACAGACTGCCCGACGCGCCGGAAGCTTACGGAGCCATGATCACTCGCGCCAAAGCAGCTCCAGCCCAAAGCCGCTCCGCCGACCTAGTCCTAAATCAGCAGGTCCGGGTGGCCGAAGAAAGAGATCATGTAGATGATGGCCACCGCTGCCCCAACGGTCAAGAGGACGAAAGCGAGAGGCTGGGCCGCGATTGCGATTCAGTCGTGATGCCGTGCGGAACTCGATGACGCCTGCACCAAGCCGGCAAGGTCGAGGGGAAGGGCAAGAAGCCAGACGAGCATACCAACGGAGGCCCCGCCGAAGATCACATCCAGGCTCATCGGCTCCGGAATCACAAGCTCAGTGCGTGTGAGAAATGGCGAGCAGGCCATTGACCTGAACCTCTACCGAAGTCATTCGGGTTTGTAGAGCTTGTACCGCCGTGTTGAGCTGGTTTTGCAGGGCTGCAACCTTCTGCTCGAGTTCGGTCACTCGTTGCTGGGACTGAGAGCCGGTGGTAGCCATCTGCTCGACCCGGGCGATCCTGTCAAGGATGCCGGTGTTCTTGACAGTCAGATTCCCGGTAACCACCACGTCTCCCGCGAAATGCCCGGCAGGGCCAGCACCGGCATTGACGCCGACGACCGCGCCGTGCGCTGAGTGACTCACTCCTCGAATGCCCTCGC
>CBFHCJ010000797.1:0-2627 GCA_965654005.1 uncultured Streptomyces sp.
CTCCGGCTCCGCGGCGGCCCGGTCCGTCGCGGGCCTCAGCCCCGACTCGGGCAGCGGCGCCGACAGGATCGCGGCGATCTCCGGCCGTGGCACCGGCGGGGGCGCGCACACGCCGCCCAGCTCCTTGGCCCGGACCGCCTTGGTGATCCACACCCGGTCGAGCACCCGTCGCTCGTCGGCCTCGGCGACCAGGTCCTCGGACTGGTTGTAGTCGCCGTCCGCGGCCTGCACGGCCCACAGGTGCACGGCGACTCCGTGCTCCTTCGCGGCCATCATGCCCGGCAGCAGGTCCCCGTCGCCGGTGACGAGCACGACGTCGGAGCAGGCGCGGTTGCGGGCCAGCTCGGTCAGCTCGGCGTGCATGGCGGCGTCGACGCCCTTCTGTGCCCACCGTCCGTCGCTGCGGGTCAGCGCGCCCAGGCGCACGGTCACCCGGGGCATCACGCGCAGCCTGCGGTGCTCCGGCTGCGGTACGCGGTCGGGGGCACCGTCGAACCAGTAGATGCGCAGCAGCGGCCGTTCCGTGTCGGACTCGGCGCGCTCACGCAGCCCCTGGATGAGGGCGGCGTGGTCGACGGTGATCCGGGACCGGGAGGGCTCCCCGGCGAGCAGGCTGGCGGCAGCCCCGAGCAGATACCCGGCGTCCACCAGGACGATGCAGCGGTCCACGCGATCCACCCTCTTTCCGGGAGGTTTGCTTCGGGCTTCCTTCGAGTCTGCCCGACCGCGGGGAGGTTAACGGCCCGAACTCGATCTTCGGCGTGGCGGATCGGGACATGGCCGCTCGACTGCCTTTTTCACACACGGTAATTGTCCGACATGCGGCTGCTATCAGCATATGTGAATCTGGTCCCGGCCCTGGCCCCTAGATCCCCCACAGGAGGCAGATCACCATGGCCAAGAACAAGAACCGCAAGCAGGCCGGCCCGAAGAACCGCTCCTCGCAGGCCGAACAGGCACAGGAGCACACGCAGAGGCCCTCGGCGGAGGCCCAGGAGTCTCCGATCACGCACGGCCAGGGCAGCGCCACGGATGTCGCCCGTAAGAAGCAGAAGAACTTCGGCCACAACTGAGACCTGCCGCAGGGCTCTTGAGGCCCGCCGGGGCTGTTGAAGCCCAGGTACGCATAGAGGGGCGCACTCGCCAGCGGGTGCGCCCCTCGCGTAGGTTGTCGCTCCGGGTGATCAGCCCGCCAGGCAGGACGGACCGAGCAGCACCTTCAGGTCGCCGTAGAGCGCCGGGTCCGGCTTGACCCGGTGGCGGTCCAGGCGCAGGACGGTCGTCTTGCGCGGGCCCTGGAGCTTGATCCGCACCTCGCTGTCACCCTTGTGCTGGCTGAGGATCTCGCCGAGACGGCTCACCATCGGCGGGGTGACCTTCACCGCCGGGATGGTGAGTACCACGGGCGCGTTGGTGCCCGCGGTCGACAGGTCCGGGACCATCAGCTCCATGGCGACCAGGCGCGGCACGTCCTCCCGCTTGTCGAGGCGGCCCTTGACGAACACCACGGCGTCCTCGACGAGTTGGGTCGAGACGAGCTGGTACGTCGCCGGGAAGAACATGCACTCGATCGACCCGGCGAGGTCCTCGACCGTGGCGATCGCCCAGGCGTTGCCCTGCTTGGTCATCTTGCGCTGGAGGCCCGAGATGATGCCGCCGATGGTGACGACCGCGCCGTCCGCGTGCTCACCTCCGGTGAGTTGGGCGATGCCCGCGTCGGCCTTGTCGGACAGCACGTGCTCCAGGCCGAAGAGCGGGTGGTCGGAGACGTACAGACCGAGCATCTCCCGCTCCTGGGCGAGCAGATAGGTCTTGTCCCACTCCTCGTCGGTGAAGGTGACGTCGAGGCCGAAGCCGGGCTCGTTGCTCTCCTCCTCCATGCCGCCGAAGAGGTCGAACTGGCCCTCGGCCTCCTTGCGCTTGACCGCGACCACGTTGTCGATCATCGGCTCGTACTGCGCCGTGAGGCCCTTGCGGGTGTGCCCCATCGAGTCGAAGGCGCCCGCCTTGATGAGCGATTCCGTGGTCCGCTTGTTGCAGACCACCGCCTCGACCTTGTCGAGGTAGTCGGGGAAGGACGAGTACTTCCCCTTGGCCTTGCGGCACTTGATGATCGACTCGACCACGTTCGTGCCGACGTTGCGCACGGCGGAGAGGCCGAAGAGGATCACGTCGTCGCCCTGGGCGGCGAAGTTCGACTCGGACTCGTTGACGTTCGGCGGGAGCACCTTGATGCCCATTCGACGGCACTCGTTCAGATAGACGGCCGACTTGTCCTTGTCGTCCTTGACCGAGGTGAGCAGCGCGGCCATGTACTCGGCGGGGTGGTTCGCCTTCAGATAGGCGGTCCAGTACGAGACCAGTCCGTACGCCGCCGAGTGCGCCTTGTTGAAGGCGTAGCCGGCGAACGGGACCAGCACGTCCCACAGGGCCTGGATGGCTGCGTCGCTGTAGTCGTTCTTGCGGGCGCCGGTCTGGAAGATGGTGAAGTTCTTCGCCAGCTCGTCGGGCTTCTTCTTGCCCATGACGCGGCGGAGGATGTCGGCCTCGCCGAGCGAGTAGCCGGCGATGATCTGGGCGGCCTTCTGCACCTGCTCCTGGTAGACGATCAGGCCGTAGGTGACGTC
>CBFHCJ010000798.1:0-2619 GCA_965654005.1 uncultured Streptomyces sp.
CATGGCGATGCCCTGGGCGGTCGCCCCTCCTTCTCCGACAAAGTCGATGAGAGCCTCGGCGCCTTTGCCGCCAGTGAGCTGGAGGACCTGCTCGACCTGGGACCCGTCGGCGAGCACGCCCGCGTCTGCTCCGATCTCTTTCGCGAGGTCGAGGGCGGCGGAGCTGCGGTCGACGACAACGATGCGGGCCGGGGTGAGCGCCTTGAGAACCTGAATTCCGATGTGCCCCAAGCCTCCTGCGCCCAGGACCACACAGGTGTCCCTGGCTGTCAGCCGTGTGACTGCTTTGGCCGCCGCGTGATAGGCGGTCAGGCCGGCGTCGGCCAGAGCAGCGACATCGGACGGTTCCAGAGAGTCGTCGATCTTGACAACGGACCGGGCCGACGTCAGGAGGTATTCGGCGTACCCGCCGTTGGTGTCGATTCCGGGGAATTTGCTGACCTCGCAGTGGACGTCATCGCCGGAGCGGCAGGCACGGCACAGGCCACAGGTGACCAGTGGGTGAAGGATGACCTTGTCTCCTTCCTTCACGTTGCTGACAGCGCTCCCGACGACGTGCACCCAGCCGGCGTTTTCGTGCCCGATTGTGTAGGGCAGGTGGACGTGGGATTTCTCGGCCCACTGGCCCTCGAGAATGTGCAGGTCAGTCCTGCATACCCCGGCTCCGCCAATTCTCACGACGACGTCCCAGGGGCCGGTCACCTCGGGAACGGGCACTTCGGCCATCCTGAGCTCTTGGTGGTACCCAACGACCTGAACGGCTCGCATGGTGTTCATGAGTGAATCTCCTTGACTGTAAACGGAAGCAGGTTGTGGTGGTCGGCGGCTTCGGCGCCCTCGGGCCGGTGCACCTGTTCGTCGCCGGAGCCGTCGTAGCGTGTGCGCAGCAGACCGCGGCAGAAGTGGGCATTTCCGTCAATGGATATGCGCGTCGCGCGGGCGCGGCGCAACGCCATGGGGACGTCTCCGGGCGGGTAGGGACGGCCCTCGTGGTTGACGAAGACTATTGAGTCCGCGTCGCCGGGAAGCCCGAGGCCCGCCCGTCGGCGCAGCAGCGCATCTGTGTTCCTTGCCGCCGGAAGGTCCTGGAGACGCACCGTTCCCAGGTCGGTTTCCGACAGACCCGGATCCTTTCGCAGGAGGTCCGTGAGGCAACGCTCCATAGCGGCCGTGTGCGCCTTGCGGCGGAAGGTTTGCCGCAGTTCGTCCAGGCTGTCCTCGGCCTCGTGCCGAAAGGTCCCGCGGTAGCCGGCATCAGCGGCCAATCCGGCATTGATGAGGTCGGAATCGTGGTGGTCGTCCAGCTCGACGAGTACCTTCTCCACTCCTTCCAGCGCTGAAATGACGTCCTTGGAGTCGGACGCCATCAAGTAGGCGAAATTGGGCGAACAAAACGATGTGGGCAGCCGCAGGTGAACAACTGCCTGCGTCCCCTCTGGACCAGCGGAGACGGCCACCGAACGGACAAATCCAAGATCGGTGATCGGCTCGTCGAGTTCCGGATCGAGAACTGCGCCGAGCGCCCGGCGTATGTCCTCTTCGCTGACCGCGGTGGCCCGTCTCGTACGCTCGAGCTGGGTGGCAGTCATCAGGCGGCCGCCAGATCGGCCCGCTCCGGCTGACGCGGGCCGGTTGTCGTCTCGTCGGCATCCGGGAGCCGGAGCTCTGCAGGCACCGGGATGTCATACATCTTCGCGGCGTTGAGTCCCAGGATCTTCTTCTTCTGGGCAGTGGTGAGCGGGGCGTACTCGGTCATGTCTTCCGGGATCTGGAAGTCGACGAAACGCTCAATCAGCCAGCGGGGTGACCAGATCGCGTAGTCGCTGGAGAACTGGATGCGGTCCTCCCCGATCCAATAGATGAGCTCGCCGATGATCTGGGCGAAGTACCGCGGCCGGGTGTGCATGAAGGGCATCGCGACGGCCAGGCCGCCATGAACATTCGGCTCCTGGGTGGCGATCCAGCAAAAGTCCTCCAGCCGGGGCAGGCCGACGTGTTCGACCACAAAGTTGAGATCGGTGAAGTCCGACGCCGCGTGGTCGACGTCGGCGACGTCGAAAGCGTCGCGGTCCAGCGGGCGGATAGTAGGACCCTTGTGGACGTGGATGTTCTTGATGCCGAGTTTGCGGCACTCCTCGAAATACCGGTAGGACCAGGGGTCGGAGAGCTTGTACCCACGGGAATCGCCGTGCCACTCGCCGGTGTAGAGCTTGACCCCCTTGAACTGCATCTTCTCGTGGTCGGCGCGGAGCCGGTCAAGGCCTGCCTCGCCGTCGCGGGGGTCATAACAGTGGTTGTACGTGAGCTTGCCCGGATTCGCCGCGGCCAGGTCGTACGCCTCCTCCACCTGCGCGAATCCGTTCTTGTAGAACTCGCCGAGATAGGCCGGCTGAAAGATCGCGTGGTCGACGTAGCCGTCCTCGAACAGATCCTTCATGAGGCGTTCGCCTCCCTGATAAAGGAATTCCTCGTAGGACCAGTGTTCCTCGTCCGGGCCGAGGTTGCGGTGGTAGTCGTAGAAGCAATCGATGAACTGCTTGCCGTGAATGTTGCTCTGGTTCTCCGGCCGGGCGTCCCACAGTGCGATGTGGGCGTCAACGATGAAATAGTTTTCGCCAT
>CBFHCJ010000799.1:0-2609 GCA_965654005.1 uncultured Streptomyces sp.
TCGACCGGTGGCGTCTCCGGGGCCGCACCGGTTGGTCCTTGGGGTGAAGCCGCGCGAGCGGCCGGGCTACTTCGCCAGCCCGAATCCGACAGGTCATCCTTCACAGGCGGCTGACGAAGGGTGGCGCATGACTGCGCTCAATCGTGTCCCGTCGCTGCTGACCCGGGCCGGTACGGCCTCCGCCCTCACACTCGCCGCCGTCGGCGGCAGCCTCGTAGTACCCGGCGCCGCCACCGACGCCGCGGCCGCGACGCCGGCGATCAAGGCGCTTCAGATCGCGGCGTCCAAGGAGGGGTCCCCGTACCAGTGGGGCGCCGCCGGACCGCGCCGCTTCGACTGCTCCGGGCTCACGCTGTACGCGTACAAGAAGGCGGGCAAGCCCCTGCCCCGCACGGCCGCGGCACAGTACAACAAGACGCACCACATCTCCGCCTCCCAGCGCAAGGCGGGGGACCTGGTGTTCTTCCACTCGGGCAGGAGCATCTACCACGTCGGCATCTACGCCGGGAAGGGAGAGATCTGGCACTCCCCCAGGACCGGGTCCGTGGTCCGGCTCGAGAAGATCTGGACGAAGAGCGTGTGGTACGGCCGGGTGAGCTGACCCGTCCGGTGGGGTGACGGCCCGGTACGCCGTCACCCCAGCCTGGCGTGAGGTGCGCCGGAACGGTTACTCGTTTACCATGGCGGACCGACCTCCCCACCAGGCACGGCACGAGACGCCCCTGGAACGCGCCGACCGCAACTTCGCCGAGTTGCTGCAGGAGCTGCGCGTCACCCAGACCGGGGTGCAGATCCTCTTCGCCTTCCTGCTGACCCTGGCCTTCACCCCGCGCTTCCCGACCCTCGACACCGTCCAGCGCGCCACATATGTAACGACGCTCCTGCTCGCCATGCTGGCCGCGGCCCTGTTCACGGCGCCCGCCGCACTGCACCGCTCGCTCTTCCAGCAGAACGCCAAGCCGGCGATCGTGCGGGTCTCCTCCCGCCTCGCCACGATCGGGCTGACCGTGTTGATGCTGGCGTTCACCGGCTCGGTGCTGCTGGTGGTGGACGTGTCGCTCGGCAGGGTCGCCGGCTTCGCCGCCGGCGGGGGGACGCTGCTGGTGTGTGTGGGCCTGTGGCGCATCCTGCCCTGGCTGGTGCGGCGCGCGGTCGTCGTGCCACGAGCGGCTGCGAGAAGAGCGGAAGACCGAGAACCCTCAGGGCACTCCCGGTGACGGCCGCCACACCCTGTGCGCTCGTGGGACCGTACGCTCCCGGACCGAACGGTCAGGAGCATGTGCCGGATATTTCCAGACCTGTCTCAAGCATCGCTTCAGCCTCGCCGCGCCAGGGCCATCACCGTCGGCCGGTCGCCCCTTCAGGGCTCCTGCGGTTCCCCCGTCGTGACCGACCGCGTCGGCACGGTCCAGGGCAGTTCGATCCCGACCGTCTTGCCGCCGTCGCGGGTGGGCCGCACGCTCAGCTTGCCGCCGTACTCCGCGGTCAGCCAGCGGATGATCACCATGCCTCGACCGTTGTCCTGCTGTACGGCCGCGGGCAACCGCTTAGGGAGGCGCGGGTGGCTGTCGGTGACGCCGATGCGCAGTGACTCG
Organism: uncultured Streptomyces sp.; assembly: GCA_965654005.1. GTDB lineage: Bacteria > Actinomycetota > Actinomycetes > Streptomycetales > Streptomycetaceae > Streptomyces. Next base: position 1,596 of record CBFHCJ010000799.1, read on the forward strand.
TCCCGTTCGAGCGCGATGTCGACCGTGAACGTCGGCGACTGCCCGAAGGTGTGCTGCACGGCGTTGGTGGCGAGTTCGGACACGATGAGGCGCACGGTGTCGGCGACTTCGGCGTCGCTCGGCAGGCCCCATTCCACCAGGACCCCTGAGACGTATTTTCGGGCGGCGGACACCGAGGCGGGATCGCTCGGCAGAGTGACGGAGGCTTCCTGATGGTCTGCCATGGCGACGTCGTCCCTTTCCCACGCGACCGGAGTCCGACACGGAGCGGTTGGCTCGAGTACGGTCCCGGACTTGGTGCTGCGCGCCAGACTGCCATCGCCTGGGCTCTCTCGGATGCCATCCCCCGAGATCTGTATACATCTGTCCCTCGAAGCGGTGAACTCTGCGACGAACGACCGTATTTGGGTGTATGCCGGGCCCAGTCCTCTACCGTCGCCGTGGCGTGCGTGCAAGGGCCCTAAGGAATCGGCCATGCAGTACGGACCAGCGGTGCGCCGTCGCAACTCGGCGCCGAATGACCCGCGTTGCACCTCCGGGCGAGTCTCACGAGCGGCGTGGCGGCCCCCCTGGCCGACCGGCACCAGTCGAAGGTGAGCCGGATCGAGACGCGTGCCGACGGGGTCGAGCCGGCGGACGTACGGCTGCTGCTGGACGCGTACGGCGTCGTACGATTCACTTTCGTACGGTTCACTTTCATACGGTTCACTTTCGTACGACGCGCGACGCACGGCCGTTTCGCCGACTCACGGTCGCGTCTCGCCGATCACGTGTACGGCGTGCTCGATCTGCTCGTCGGTGAGGTCCGCACGGGCGGTCAGCCGCAGCCGTGAGATGCCGTCGGGCACCGACGGTGGGCGGAAACAACCGACGGCGACCCCCGCCGCCCGGCAGTCGGCCGACCACCGTACGGCCTGCTCGGGGGAGGGCGCCCGCACGGAGACCACGGCGGCGTCCGGCCGCACCGCCTCGTGGCCCTCGGCCGTGAGGCGGGTGTGCAGGGCCATGGCCACC
>CBFHCJ010000800.1:0-2591 GCA_965654005.1 uncultured Streptomyces sp.
ACCTCGCCCGACTCGAACTCAGCCTCGCCGCGTAGCCGAATGGGCAACAGGGTCGTTGCGCATGACTCCGGCTCTCGTGATGCGACCGGCCCGGTGGCCTGCCTGATCTGGACCTGCCGCCGTGGGCCCGCGCGGCTGACGGGGGAACGTGGGTACCGGCCAGTCAGCCCGCAGTGTCGCGAGGACGAACCGGCAGCCGGCCGGGCGGCGTCGACCGGCCGGTTGCCGGTTCGCTCAGCCCCGGTCGAACTCGCCCTTCTCGATGAGGCCCACGACCACCGACTGGAACGTCCCCCACTGCTCGACGAGCCCGTTACACATCGCGATGCCGCTCGACCCGAAGTACGTCAGCCCGTCGAAGAACATCTCGAAGCGGAAGTCCGGCCTGGCGTAGAGCGCCTCGCGCATCTGCGCCATCTGTCCGGCGTCCAGTCCCGGCAGCGCACCGGCGTAGGCGTCCATCTGGCCCGCCAGCATCCTGTCGATCGCCCCCAGCACCTTCTCCACGTCCACACCGCTCGGCCGGTCCGCCTGCCTGGCCGCTTCGACGGCGAACGCCAGCACGTCGGGCGCATCGGCCGCGAGGGGGCTCTGCTTCACCAGCGGGCCGGTGGACCAGTCCCGTACTGCCGAGGACCGCTTGGACTTGCTGCCGAAGAACCCCACCATGATCTCCTTGGTTCCGTTCTGCTGTGAAAAGCCGTGAGTACCGAGTCGGGGCAGGCGGCCGGTCGCGGAGAGCCGCTGCGGACGCCCGGTGGCCGACCGCGGACCGGTCAGCCGTCGATGATCTTGCGTGCACGGTTTCCGCGCTCACCGGCCTCCCGGTACAAACGCTTGAGCATGTCCAGTTCCTGCTGGTTGAGCTTGCCTCCGAACTCCGCCTTGCGGAGCACCCGTTCGTATTCCTCAGCCGTGGCCACGGCCACCTCCCGTTCTCCTTCGGGGCCCTGCGGACCGGGCGGAGCAATGGCTGTCCCGGTCAGGACCGCCCGGGCCGACCGCAGTACGGTCCGGCCTGCGTACCTGTCACCGACGGGCGGCCATCCCCCGAACGGCCGCCCGTCGTACGGTCATCTTGCCGCCGGGGCACCGATCGCGCTGTCCCCATCGATGGGGACAGCGGTAGGCGGGGCCACGACGCCGACCGCGTGAGTGGAGACCTCGACCCAGGTGGATTCTGTACCGTCCTCAACGACCGCGGAGGTCCCCGTCAGGGCCTTGCGCAGGGCGGCGGCCCGCGTCGGATCTCCCGGCAGCGTCACCAGGCTGACCAGGAGCGCGCTCGGCCGGGGTTCCACGCTGAGGATCAGGTCCTGCGGGGTGGGGCCCGTGCCCAGCGCGCAGGTGAGCAGGCAACGCAGCAGATCCGGCGGGGGCGGATGGTCGGCGTCCGACTGGATGGTCACCACGCAGCCCTCGGCACGCGCCGCACCCAGCAGTTCACGAGTGGAACGGCCGAGCACACCGGGCAGGTGCAGCTCATCGCGGACGGCCAGATCCAGCATCCGCGCCCGGACCCGGATCTGCGACGCTTGCGGGGAGAGATCCCCGGAGGCGGTACCGCGCAGGAAGGAAAGGATCTCCTCGTCGAGGTCGGTCAGGCGTCTGCGGTGCATCGCCTCGCGGGCCTGCCGGGCGGACTCGACAGCGGCCGAGGCCGTCCGCTCGGCGTTGGCTCGCATCACCGCCGCGCCCAGCCGGGTCACGGTCTGCCCGATGGCCAGCCCCATGCCGACACCCAGCGCCGGGGCGAACAACGCCGGCACGGCCTTGGCCACGCTCTCGCCCCATGAGTCGGCGAACGGCGGCCCGGCCAGCAGCACCAGGACGACCCCCGCCTGTTCCAGTACCAGGGCCAGCAGGGCTTCCCAGGGTGGCCGGACGATCACCAGCACGGTCAGCAGCGGGGTGACCGCGCCGATCGGCCAGGACGTGTCGTCGGCGATGCCCGACGTGGGGATCACAAGGAAGCTGCCGACCGCCCCGCCGACGGCGAAGGCGCTCGCGGCAGCGGCCGCGCGCCCCCCGATCGCCGTCCGGGCGCGCAAGAGCAACGCCACCGTCACCGCGGCCAGCAGCACGTACCACACCCCTAGCCAGCTCACCCGTGGGGACCGTACGGTGTGGATCGCGGCGACGAGCCCGGTGGCGAGCAGATAGGGGACACAGACCGCGGCCAGCGGCCGGCGGACGTCCCCGACCGCGGCGCGGATGCTCGCCATCCGGTCCGGGGTTTCTGCGACGGCCCCACCAAACTCGCCCGTGCGTACCGCCCGCGCCCGGTCGCGCTGCCAGACCAGCCGTACGGTGGTGCCGTCGCCGGGGGAGCTGTGCACCTCCGCGGTGCCTGCCACGTCGGCCATCCGCCGCAGCACCGATCTGCGCAGTCCCACCGAGGACACCTGCACCCCGGCCGGGGAAAACCCCACGCCGTCGTCGGCGACGGAGAGCACGAAGCCGTGCTCGTCCCCGCGCAGCCGCACCTTCAGCGCCCGCGCCTCGGCGTGCCGGACCGCGTTGCGCACCGCCTCGGCCGCCGCCCCCAGGGCGGCCTCGGCCACCTCGACGGGCACCGGGACGGCCCCCGA
>CBFHCJ010000801.1:0-2568 GCA_965654005.1 uncultured Streptomyces sp.
CGGCCTCCGACACACCCATGGCGGCGTAGGGGTTGACTCAGGAAACTCACGCGGCCTCGACCTGCCCGGCCTGGTGCTGCTCGGCGCCGCCGTCTCGCTGTTCACCGTGCCCCTCGTGCTCGGCCAGGAGGAGGACTGGCCGCTGTGGGCCTGGCTGTGCCTCGCCGCCGCCGCGGTGATCTTCGCCCTGTTCTCCGTGTACGAGTCGCGGCTCGCCTCGCGCGGCGGGGCGCCCCTGATCGCGCCGCGGGTACTGCGTCACCCCGGCATCGGCGTCTCGGTCTTCCGGCTGCTGGCCGTGATGGCGGTGAACGCGGGCTTCCTGTTCGCGCTCACCCTGCACATCCAGGGCGGCCTCGGCTACAGCGCGCTGCGCGCCGGGCTCACCTTCGCGCCGACCGCCGTGGTGTTCGGTCTTGTCGGCCTGACCTGGCGCAACTGGCCGGCCTCCTGGCAACGCGGCCTGATTCCCGGCGGGTTTGCGCTCGCCGCCCTGTCGGTGGCCGGCGTCGGCTGGGCACTGCACGGCGGGGGCGACGGCGGAGTGTGGCTGTACGCGGCCTTCGCGGGCGTCGGCGCGGGCCTGGCGCTCAGCTTCAGCCCCACGCTCACCAGGGCCCTCGCCACCGTACGGCCCGAGGACGCGGCGGACGCCAGCGGACTGCTCGCGACCGTCACCCAGCTCGGTCAGCTGATCGGTGTGGCGGCCTTCGGCGCACTCTTCTTGAACCGGCGTGAGTCACTTGGGCCCCCGGGGGCGTATACCTCTTCGCACGCGCTCCTCGTGTGCATGTACACGCTGGCCGCGACGGCCACGCTGGGTGCCGTGTCCGGACTGGTACGAAGGCGTCGCTGACCGTATTGGTCCGGCCGTGGCAGAATCAAACGGCCGGAAGGGGACGCGGCCCGACGGGAGGAGTAGCGATGCCTGCGAGCATCCGCGGGGAGGTCCACGATCTCCTCGCAGTGGCGGTGTCACGTCAGAGTGCCCCCCTCCTCGACTGCCCTTCCTGCGGCTCGTTTCGTGTCGCCCAGGTCCTCGGTGACAACGGTGGCATCTCCTACGTGTGCACGGCCTGCGGCCACAGCTGGAGCTGATCGATGGGTGCACACAGGCGGAAGTGCGACTGGTGCGGTAGCGGCACGCCGATCGTCCGTGACATGGAGCCGGTCAACCCCGACTACCAGTACTGGTGCGAGGAATGCGCACGGGCGCTGATCATAAAAGGCGACCCGATCGAGACCTATCGGGAACTGGAGGGTGAGCCGATCTACGGCCGCCTCCTGGACGAGCACTGCACGCTCAAACGCTTCTACTCGTTCGCCACGGCCTGACGGCGGGGACGTGGAAACGATTTGGTGTTCCACCCGGTGGACCGTGTAATGTTGGCGTCGCCGCCGGGGAAACCGGGCGACGCGGTCAATATGCGGCTCCGCCGCGTGGCCACAAGGGGCTATAGCTCAGTTGGTAGAGCGCCTGCATGGCATGCAGGAGGTCAGGAGTTCAATTCTCCTTAGCTCCACATCACTTGAAGGCGGTCCATCCGATCGGATGGACCGCCTTCGGCGTATGTGCCCCTAGCGGGCTTCGGCGTATGCGCCTGCGGAAGAACGGAAACGGCGGGCCACCCTCCCCGGGTGACTCGCAGTCCGTGTGCTCAGCGCCCGTGTGCTCCGGTGACCATGCGCTTCGGATTGCGCTGCGCGCGTATTCTGTGCGCGGCCGATGAGTCTGGGGTTACGCTGAGTAACAGGGCTTTGTTCGGTTTTTTCGTGACCTTCACAACTCGGCCGTCGGAGTCGGGTACGGCTCCGCCTCGCGTTGGGTTCACTCCGGCCCGAACCCGGGCGTGGCACGACAAGCCCGTCGCGGCACGCTCGGGCCCTGGGGTACCCTGACGCCATGCGTGCCGTACGCCTTCTGCTTAGCGAGCCGCGCTGATCAGTCCCGACCACCGGGCGAATCGGATGGTCGGAATCGGCGCGGCGTCCCCTCCTGTGCGAGGGGATTTTTCGTTTCTTGAATGTCACAGCCGCTGGCAGAGACGATCGATGGAGCTTTGAGGAACATGAGCGAGACGAACCCGGCTGCCGCCCCTGTGTCGGCGGAGGCAGCGCCGCACCGCTACACGGCCACGATGGCGGCCGAGATCGAGGCACGCTGGCAGGACTTCTGGGACGCCGAGGGCACGTACGCGGCGCCGAACCCGAGCGGTGATCTGGCGGGCGACCCCGAGTTGGTCGCCAAGCCCAAGAAGTTCATCATGGACATGTTCCCGTACCCCTCCGGTGCGGGCCTGCACGTCGGTCACCCCCTGGGCTACATCGCCACCGATGTATTCGCCCGGTTCCAGCGCATGACCGGCCACAACGTGCTGCACACCCTGGGCTTCGACGCGTTCGGCCTGCCCGCCGAGCAGTACGCCGTGCAGACCGGCACGCACCCACGCGTGTCCACCGAGGCCAACATCGAGAACATGAAGTCCCAGCTGCGTCGGCTGGGCCTGGGCCATGACAAGCGCCGGTCGTTCGCCACGATCGACCCGGACTACTACAAGTGGACCCAGT
>CBFHCJ010000802.1:0-2531 GCA_965654005.1 uncultured Streptomyces sp.
CCGTGGCGAGGTCGCGGGAGGTGGCGCCGCCCTGGCCGCGGTTGTCGCAGATGAAGGAGACGCGGGGGTGGGCGAGCTGGAGCGCCAGGTGGACACGGTGGACGTAGCCGGTGGAGCGATGCTCCGTGATCCGGACCGTCTCCCCGACCCGGGCGAGGGTGGCAGGGTCGGTCAGACGGGGGCTGTGGGCCTGACGGTGTTCCATGATCGAGGTGCCGAGCCACAGGATCCGTAAGGACTGCGGGGTGCGGGCCGCGGTCATGAGGAGGCGAGCCGGGCGAACGGCACGGTGGGAGCGGTGGCAGGGCGGTACCGGCGATGCAACGGGACCTCCCGGGTGGGCGGGTCGTGGGACGCGACAACTCTAGGCCCGCGCGATGGAGTTGGTGCTGCGTCTCCCGCGAGAGCCCTCGAAGGGATGATGCGCACGCCGACAGAGGACGTGAGCGGGTCGAGCACCGAGAGCTGACTTCTCACGCGGCCGGGACGCCTGGCGCGGTCGGCCCCGAGCGGGGGCCACTCATCACTCCGTGGCCCGTGTCGTGCTGCGGAAGGCGGCGTAGCGTCCGGCCGCGTCCCTCAGTGAAGCGGACCAGGGGCCGGGGCTCTCGTCGGCGATCTCGGTCCAGAGCCTCGCGTTGGCCTGTGCGAAGGCGTTCAGTGCGTCGCAGGGGGCCGTGTGCCAGGCCGGCATCCGCGCAGCCCACTGCTCGGCCTGGGCGGAGGTCTGCTTTCCGGTGGCGATGAGCCAGATACACGCGAGGGCCGGGTCGAGCCAGGGTGCCGCGCGGGTCGCCCAGGCCCAGTCGACCATCAAGGCCCGGTCGTGGGCGATCAGCACGTTCTCCGGGTTGAAGTCCGTGTGGGCGAGGTGATCGCCGGCCAGCGCGGCGCGGTGCCGCGGTTCGGGGATGTAGGAGGCCCAGCGCTCCTCGGCGCGTTTCAGCTCGATATCCGGCACGGATGTCTCGGCGAGCCGGGTGAGGGCGTCGGCCAGGAGCAGAAGGTCGGGTGAACCAGCTGAGTAGTCGGCATGACGCCCCTCGGCGACGAACTCGAAGCCGAGGAGATCCCAACCAGCCTCTCTCACCCGCCACAGCAGGCTCGGAGCCAGGCCGCCGGTGTGCGGGGCGACCGCGGCTTCGCGGCTCTGGGTCCAGGCGCGTGGGTGATCGCTGCGCAGCCCCTTGACGAAGAGCGTTCCAAGGGCGGTGTCGAGCCGTACGGCGATCTCGCTGTTGTACCCGCCCGACACGGTCTCGGCCTGGTGGATGGCTCCGGTCGTCGCCTCGATTGCGGCCCGCGCCTTCGCCGGAAGGTCTGACCAGTGCAGGCGAGTGGTGACCATGGAGGTGAGGATGCCAGACCCACCGGTCGCGGCATGCCTCTTTCCCTGCCAGCGGTACGGCGTCAGGCCAGGATGCACAAAGGTGCGACACGGCCGGCGTTGGCCTGCGGCGTCCTGGACTGCGGCTGCCTGTTGTTGCGACACCTGGAAGTCGGTGGGATGGCAGCCCCTCACGTCACTACCGTGTCGTCATGCACTCCGACACCACCGCCGCCCCGGAGCCGGACACCGCCCGCGGCGCCTTCGCGATCATCAGCAATGACCACGGACACATCCTGATGCACCTGCGCGATGACATCGACGGCATTGCCTGGCCCGGACACTGGAGCCTTTTGGGAGGCGCCTGCGACCCGGGCGAGAACGACATCGAGGCGATCTGCCGTGAGTTGGACGAGGAAGCCGGACTGGGTACTGAGGTCGAAAGTCTGCGGAAGGCCTGCGAGATCCGCGACGAGCACGGCTCCGGGCAGATGATCACCTTCTTCTTCGCCCGCTGGGATGGTGACGAAGCGAAGCTGCCGCTAGCCGAGGGGGTCAAGCTCCAGTTCGTGGCCCCGGAGGTTATGGACCATCTCAAGATCCCGTTCTTCATCCGGGAGGGCATCAACCGATACCTGGCCAGCCTCCCGCCCGAGGGACGCCTTCCCCGATGAACGGGCGGGGCGCCCGCCCGCACCACCTGGCGCCCGCCGACCTGCTGTCGCACCTGGCCGGCCTGTCCCCAGCGCGAGCCGGTCAGGTGGCTGCGGGCGCATGCGCGTCCGGGCGGGTTGCACCGGTGAGGGAACGTGACAGCGTAGAGAAACCTGCCCCGACTGACTGCCTCGCCGAACAGGGCGACGAACCGGTCGGCCTCACCGACCTCAAGGTGCCCGTGGTCCGCGGCGGTGTGCGCCCACGTCCGGAACCCCATCACGCGGTCGGCCGCCCGGGGATCCCGTACGACAAGTGTGCGGGGTTCCACCGTGATGTCGGTGAGGCGCCGGCCGACGAGGAGGGACCGGCGTTTCATCGGATCCTCCTCGGATTCGGCCGGGCGCGCGCTGGCAACTGTAGTGAGCTGAGGGGTGGTTGCGGCGATTTCCGTAGAGCTGTCGGCAGCCAGGACGCCGCAGGCCGGGGCCAGGGCCGGGCCTGCGGCGGACAGTCTGGACGTGCGGCACCGTGTCGGCTTCGAGATACC
>CBFHCJ010000803.1:0-2511 GCA_965654005.1 uncultured Streptomyces sp.
AGCAGCGCCTCGGGATGGCCTGCTGCTCACGAGACGCTTCCTCCCTGTTACCGCAACTTGCCGACCGCGGGGGCCATCTTGCCAATCGCCGCGCAACGTGTCACGTCAGGGAGTCTACGGGCAGTGGGTGCGCTCGCGGCGCCGGATGGGAGGGAGGTCGCACGCGGAAGTGACGCAGAAACTGTGTCCGCGCACGTCGCCGCGAGGAGCCCCCATGTCATCCGCTGTCATCCGCGCGGAGACCGGGCCGGGCGGAGTCGTCTTTACGGACGAACGTCCGGCAGCACCGGCACCAGGGCGTCCCAGCGGGCGATCTGACAACCGTCGCCGCGGCCGTACCGCGCGTCGACCGGGCGCCCTGCCCAGGTCCCGGTGATGTGCGCGGTGGCCGTACCGCCGTACTGCATGGCGCACAGGCTGCGCGGCGGCACAGGGCCGAACGGGTCCCGGCCCCAGGTGGTCCGCCGGTCGAGCGTGTCACAGGCGCGGACGGGATCCGGATGACTGCCGCGCCCAGGATGGCAGCGCAATACGTACCTCCCGTCGGCATGCCCCGCGTGGCTGACGGTGACGGTGAGCCGGTCACCGCCGGGCAGGGGGAATCGTCCGGAGGCGTCCGCGTCCGCGGCCACGGCGGGCGCCGCGCCCGCGCAGAGAACGGCGACGGCCCCGAGGAGCACGCCGGGCGAGGTGAACTTGACCATGCCTGTTTCAACGGCGGCGGGACCGGGTGGTTGCGATCCAGATTGGGCAAGAGGGGCAAGAGGGGCAAGAGGGGTAGATGGGGCATGCCAGGGCCTGGGTTCGAGCGTCGCCGGAGGGCCCGGTGGGGGTGCCGGTGCCCAGGACGGCGGCCCGGGACAGCGCCGATGGATCTTCCGCCGCGGATTGCGGCCCAGTGCTTTGCCCTGTGGCCTTTCTGCCTAGTACCGTGGGGGGCGATTGGTGACACCCCACTCGGCTGTGTCATCATCTGCACGCACCACTCGCGCTCGCGCGGGCGGTTGTGCTGGAGGCGTCGCCTAGTCCGGTCTATGGCGCCGCACTGCTAATGCGGTTTGGGTCTTAAAGCCCATCGAGGGTTCAAATCCCTCCGCCTCCGCGCTTGATCATCGAAGCCCCGGTCCATACGGCCGGGGCTTCGATGTTTCGCGCCCGCTCCATGAACCGCCCGTCAGCCCGCCCGTAGGGTGTTTTCGCAGGTCACAAGGGGTGCGGCAAACGGATTTCACATGGCGGCGGCAGTCATGTAATGTTCTTCCTGTCGCCGCGAGCGGGCCGGAAGGGCCGGGAGCGGGGAAGGAAAAGTAAATACAAGCACTCGTAGCTTAACGGATAGAGCATCTGACTACGGATCAGAAGGTTGCAGGTTCGAATCCTGCCGAGTGCACATACGCCAGAGGCCCCGGATCACTCCGGGGCCTCTTGCATTTCAGGGTCGGTTACAGCAGCGACGTACAGCAACGGGTCGAGATCTCCCCACCTCGAGGTCAGCCGACGCCGACCAACCACGACAGAAGCCCACGCAAGGTGAACTGGTCAGAGCCGCGGGCCTGTTCTGCCTGGCCGACCGCGCACCCGAAGTGCGGTGGGCGGGCAACCGGCCCGGTGGTCGTCCGGCGGGCGGTCGGCGGTCTGCAGAGCGACTAGCGTTGACCGTTACGGAATCCGATGACCACGGCGCCCCACCAGCAGACCTGGGACACCAGAGCCGTCGCGGCTCCCCAGACAAGGAGTCGCGGCGTGAGCGTGGAAGTGCCCTGCTGCGGCATGCGTCTGTTCAGGACCCCGGCCTGCAGGCCGTTGAGGGTGAGGACGAGCACCAGCCCCAGCTTGATGCGGGTGAGGGTGGAGCCAAGGTCAGGGTGGAGCATCATGCCGCTGGTTACGAGACCGGCAAGGCCGGACCAGATCGGGACGTGGAGGCGGGCTGTGCTGTTGAGGGCGTCGCGCAGGCTGCACCGGCCCGTCAGAAACAGGAGCGCGTAGTAGTCGGCCACCAGGACGGCTCCGAAGCCGAGCACGAGCGACGCCAGGTGGACGAAGAGCGCCGCGGTGTGGAGGGCGGCGTCCACGCGCAAGTGCTGGGATATCCATGCGCAGGACAAGAGGCAAAGGCAGGCGGCGAGTGCGGTGGCCCCGACCGTCCACCACGTGTCGTACAGCCCCAGCCGCCGGGTGGGTGCTGCCTGGGGGGACGTGGACGACTCCGAGGGCAGCGCGGACACAGATGACTCCTAGAACATTTACAACAGGATTTAGGTAAGGCTTACCTAAGAATTCTTTTGAGTCAAGGCCGGAATGTGAACCAAGTTCCCGGCGCGACGCAAGTGTGATGAAGGCGTGTCACTGCCGCGACCTGCGGCAACTGCACCGGGAGGGCACACAGAAGCACTCGATGGGGGTGCTGACCTCGCGGCGCGCGGGGGCATCCCGGATGCCTGGGGTCTCGGCTGGCCGGGCGGCGGGCCGGGCCGAGCCGGGGGGGTGACGTCCGTCGCCCGGCCCGGG
>CBFHCJ010000804.1:0-2491 GCA_965654005.1 uncultured Streptomyces sp.
TGCGTGTGCGCGATAAGCGGGGAAATAAGATGTCACGTAGGGACCCCGCGACACTTGGACGGGGCGGCCTCCGGGGGGGCCGCCCCTTCCATGTGTCGCGTGCCCTGCTCCTGTCCTGCTCACAACCCCCTGCGTGGTGCGGGGGGCAGTGCGGGGACGTGGTGCATCCCCTGGGCGTGCCGCGCCACCTGGTGCCAGAGGGTGGCCGCCGTGGCCGAATGGCCCTGCTGGGCGGCCAGGTGTCCGGTCGCGTGCTGAGGGGCGCCGGGGCGTGTGCCATACGTCCCGGCACCGTACGAGGCCGTGTGGTGCGGCGAGTTGGAGAAGGCGACGAAGCCCAACTCCTCCTCGCCGCTGCGGTCGCCCGGGCACGCCCGGAAGGACCTGATGTACTCGGCGTAGAGCGCGTCGTAGATCGGCGTGGCCGATGAGCCTCCCGAAAGATCCTGGACGGCTCTCGCGGAGAGAGCCGGATCATAGGAGTGGCGGCGGGGGACGTCATATGCATGCACGTAGGTGCCAACGACCCCGCGCCCCAAGGGATGCGGTCGATTGGTCCGCTTCGTCGGTTCGCACGCTCCGTGAGCAGCGCGGGGCTGTGACAAGGCGCGGCTCACGGAGCGTGGGCGCAAAAACCTGAGCCGACCCGCACCGAACGAACGTACCCAAGCCTCACGTACCCGCCAGAGGCAAAGCCGCAGCGACGAGCTTGCCGTTGGCCGCCGCCTTGTCCAATGCGTCCCGCAGCAGATCCTCCCGCGGCTGCCGCCCGATCGACCCCACCGGCGCCGCGAACATCAACACCTGCTGGTGCTTGTTGGCGGCCGCCCTCCACCCGTCGGTGACCTGGAGCGGCTGGTGTGCCTGCCACCAGGCCACCTGCTGCGTCCCGTTCGGGCCGGGCTGCAGCACGGCGTGCAGTTGGCCCACGGCGAGCAGCACCGACCAGCCGTGCAGCACGGGCGGCACCGCCATGATCTCGCTCAGCGGCATGAACCCCTGCTCGATCAGCAGCGGCAGGAAGTCGTCGCCGACCCCGGTCGTGCCCGGGCGCACGATGGGCGCGGTGGGCTCCACGACGAGCGCCGGGTGCAACTCCCCGGCGATCAGGACGAGTCCGCTGGTGACGCCCAGTACCGCCTGCTCGGGGGCGGCGCTGACGACCCCCGTGTCGGCGGTGATGGAGCGGACGGCGCCCTGCAACTGCTCCTCGGTGACCTGGACGACCTGGGAGGGCAGGCAGGTGGCGTGGGCGAAGGCGAGGACGGCGGTCTCCTCGCCGATGAACAGGACGGTGCTGGTGCGCTCCTGCTCGGAGTTGCCCGGGGTGCGGCAGGAGGTGCAGTCGTAACTGCCCGGGGCGTTCTCTCCGGCGAGCAGCCGGTCGGCTTCTTCGTCACCGATCTCGGCGCGTACGGCGTCGCTGACGTCGAGCATGCGCGGCACGGGTGGCTCCCTCGGGATGTGGTACGTGACGGTGCCGGGTGGCTCCCGGCCCATGAGTCCGGGGGTCCCCGGCTCATGAAGAGACAACGGGCGATCTGTGGCCGGAGTCACGCTCGAGAGCGAACGGAATCGCACCATCCAGCGCGCAGGGTGAGCTTCCGCGCGGAATCTGTCACTCCCAGCCAACTTCTCCCATGTCAAGGGAAGTTGGTCCTGTGAAGTGGCTCACAGATCGCTTCCCCTGCTGGTCGATAAATCCGGAAATCAGCGAATGAAATGGGCGTCCGAAAATCGCCGATACCTCCGGTAACGGGGAACTGGCCTGGAATGACAAGGAGTTGGTTGATGCCGGGCGGTCGACCTGCCTAGATTCCTCCGCCGTGTGCAACGAGCACCGCCCGGGTACGTCCACCGGCCGCGCCGCACAGTCGGCGCGCAGCACCATCGCCGGCGGACGGGGCGGCGCGCGGCGACCGCGCTCCATGCGCGGGCCGACGCGCTCCGCCTTGGGGGCCTCGGGTCTGTGGAGAGGGAATTACATGTCTGAATGTGCCGATAACACCCGTAAGACTCGTACGACCCGTACGACGGCGGTCCTCGCCGGCGCGGCCCTGCTCGCCCCGCTCGGACTGCTCGCCGCGACCGGCAACGCCGCCGCGGCCGACAGCGGAGTGTGGGACCGCATCGCCCAGAGCGAGAGCGGCCGTGACTGGCACATCAACAACGGCAACGGCTACTACGGCGGACTGCAGTTCTCCGCCGGCACCTGGCGCGCGTACGGCGGCACGGCCTACGCCCCGACCGCCGACAACGCCTCCAGGGAGGCGCAGATCGCCGTCGCCACCAAGGTGCAGCACGCGCAGGGATGGGTCGCATGGCCCGTCTGCTCGGCGCGTGCCGGAGCCTTCGGAAGCGCGCCCGCCGCGTCGGGCGCCGTGGCGGCCAAGAGCTCTTCGTCCACTTCGTCCTCGGTCTCCGTCACCACCGAGTCCACCCCGTCGAAGCAGTCGTCGAAGGCGCCGTCGCGCTCGATGGGAGAAACGAG
>CBFHCJ010000805.1:0-2439 GCA_965654005.1 uncultured Streptomyces sp.
CATCGGGTCGCGTCCTCATCTGGCGATGAGGATGATCCTTCTCCTTGGGCAACGGCGGGTCCACCGGAAGCGTTCCGCCTCCCATCGGTCATACTCACGCTTACCCGGCCGGACGGCATACGTGCTCATCCGCCGTGCGAGGATTGGGCGCATGAAGGCAACCCTGCACACGAACCACGGCGACATCGTCGTCGACCTCTTCGAGCACCAGGCCCCCAAGACGGTGGAGAACTTCGTCGGCCTCGCCAAGGGCGAGAAGGAGTACAAGGACGAGGCGGGACGCACCAACCCGACCCCGTTCTACGACGGCCTGATCTTCCACCGGATCATCCCGAACTTCATGATCCAGGGCGGCTGCCCGCTCGGACAGGGCTTCGGCGGCCCGGGCTTCACGTTCGACGACGAGATCAGCCCCGACAAGGACTTCACCAAGCCCTACGTCCTCGCGATGGCCAACGCCGGCAAGCGCATGGGCCGCGGCACCAACGGCTCGCAGTTCTTCATCACGACCGCTGCCACCACGTGGCTGCAGGGCAAGTACACGATCTTCGGCGAGGTCGCCGACCAGGCGTCGCGTGACGTCGTGGACAAGATCGGGGCGGTGGCCACAGGTGCCAACGACAAGCCCCTCGATGACGTCGTCATCAACTCGGTGACCGTCGAGGACTGACGCCCCACCTCATCCACGGACGCGACCGGCAGGGGGAATCCCGTTGTCTGACAACCCGACCAGTGGCCAGCCCCCGGTGGAACCGGGCGTGCCACAGCCCGCTGCCGGTCCGTCCGTGTGCCCGCGCCACCCTGACCGGGAGGCGTACGTCCGCTGCCAGCGCTGCCACCGCCCCGCGTGCCCCGAGTGCCAACGGCCCGCGGCCGTCGGCATCCAGTGCGTCGACTGCGTACGCGAGGCCGCCCGCACCGCCCCCACGGGGCGCACCATCTTCGGCGGCCGCGCGACCGACGGCACGCCCGTCGTCACGTACGCGATCATCGCGATCTGTGCGGTCGTCTACCTGCTGCAGCGTGCAGACCCGTCGGTGACCCGCGACTTCGCGTTCGTACCGGCCCTCGGATGGACCGAGCCGTGGCGGTTCGTCACGGCGGCCTTCCTGCACTCGCCGGACACGATCTTCCACATCCTGCTCAACATGTTCGCGCTGTGGAGCCTGGGCCAGTACCTCGAGCCGTTGCTCGGTCGAGCCCGCTTCGCCGCCCTCTACCTGATCAGCGGCGTCGGCGGCCAGGTCGGCGTCGCCCTGCTGGCCGGCTCACCGACGATGGAGGGGCTCGAGACGGGTCAGGACCCCGGGTGGATCACCCAGGTCGTCGGCGCCTCGGGCGCGATCTTCGGCCTCTTCGGCGCCCTCCTCGTGCTCAACCGGCACCTCGGGCGCTCGTCCACGGCGATGTACGCGACGATCGCCATCAACGCCGCGTTCGGCTTCATCTACCCCGGCATCGCCTGGCAGGCCCACCTCGGCGGCCTCGTCACCGGGCTCGCGTGCGCGGGCGTCATCGTGGCGTTCCGGCGTCAGCGCGTCCGTCAGCTGGTGTGGGCCGCCCTCGGTGGCGTGCTCGCGATCCTCGTGGCCGTCGCCGTCGCGAAGTACCTCCTGCTTCCGGACGTCATCCGGATGATCGACTCCAGCAACTTCCGCTGACGGCGTCGTCGACGCTCCTGCTCGCCACCTCCACCTGCGTCTCCGCGACGCTCGGCGCCATCGCCCGTGCGCGCCCGGCACGTGCCGCGCAGCCCGGCACAGCGCGGGCGAGCTCGCCCCTGCCCGGCCGGCGAGGCGTCGTCCGCGAGTCCCGCAGCAGTTGTCCACCGGCTGTGGACAAACCTGTGGACGTAGTTACACGCGTGTCATTCATCCCCAGCTGGGGACAAAGGTGTGGATAACCACGGGGATGCGCAGTCCGGGTTGTGCACGGCCGTCATCCACACCTGTGGACCGGGAACGACGACGCCGGCTGTCCACAGGTGTGGACAGCCGGCGTCAGTGGTCTTGTGCGCAGCCGGAGCGCCTCAGGCCTCAACCGCGGCAGAGGCGGCAGGGCGGTCAGCGCCAGCGCATCGTCATGATGAATCCACCCATGAGCAGCACGAAGCCCACTCCGAGGTTCCACACCCCGATGGACCCGATGGGGTACTTGTACTCGCTCACGTAGTAGACGACGATCCACAGCAGCCCGAGGACGAGCAGCGTGATGAAGACGGGCGCCCACCAGGTGGGGTTGGGCTCTGCGGCCTTGCTCGTGCGGGGCGGGGTGTACGCCGTCGCCTTGTGGTCGCGGCCTTTGGACTCGGGCACTGCTTTCTCCTTGCTCTGAGTTGAGCCAAGGGTAGCCAATGACGGGTGTGATGGACCGGCTCACCGCGTGCTGCCGCCGCCCGAGCCTGCCGTGGTCCGAGCGCCGTACCTCAGATCCGTCCGG
>CBFHCJ010000806.1:0-2437 GCA_965654005.1 uncultured Streptomyces sp.
GCAGCGGCTCCCGCGCCGCGCCGTCACTCCTTACGGTACGAGTACGCCTCCGTGGCCGCCGCCTCCACCGCCGCCAGGTCCGCGCCCGCCGAGGCCGTGACCACCGCGGCCACCGCGCCCTCGACGAAGGGGGCGTCGACCAGTCGGGTGTTGTCCGGGAGCTCGTCGCCCTCCGCCAGCAGCGTCTTCACGGTGAGGACCGCGCTGCCCAGGTCCATGAGCACGGCGACCCCCGCGCCCCGGTCCACTTCGGCGGCCGCGTCGCAGACCAGTTCGGCACTGGTGCCGAGGCCGCCGTCCGGCGTGCCGCCCGCCGCGGCGACGGGCGCGGTCGTGCTGCCGCCCGCCAGTCCCCTGGCCAGTTCGGCGACCGACTCGGCGACGGCCGCGCTGTGTGACACCAGCACGATGCCGACCAGCTTCTCGGTGCTCTCACTCACCGTCGGCCTCCACGAGTGCCGCGATCAGCAGGGCGGAGGAGGTGGCACCCGGGTCCTGGTGCCCGACGCTGCGCTCGCCCAGATAGCTCGCCCGGCCCTTGCGGGCCTGCAACGGCGTGGTGGCCACGGCGCCCTCCTCGGCCGCTGCGCTCGCGGCTTCGAACGAGGTGTCGAGCGCGTCCACGGCGGGCACCAGGGCGTCGACCATGGTCTTGTCACCGGGCACCGCACCTCCCAGCGCCATGACCGCGTCCACACCTGTCCGCAGCGCGTTTGTCAGCTGCTTCTCACTGACCTCCGCGGCGTCCCCGAGGGCCTTGCCGGTGCGGCGCAGCAGTGTGCCGTACAGCGGCCCCGATGCGCCGCCGACCGTCGAGATCAGCTGTCGGCCCGCGAGCTGGAGAACCGCGCCGGGCGTGTCCGGCGCCTCCTTCTCCAGCACGGCCGTGACCGCGCGGAACCCGCGCTGCATGTTGGTGCCGTGGTCGGCGTCGCCGATCGGCGAGTCGAGCGTGGTCAGCCGCTCCGCCTCGCGGTCGACGGACGCGGCGGCCGCCGTCATCCAGCGGCGGAAGAAGTCGGCGTCGAGCACTGGACCTCCTTGTGTGGTACGGACGTTGTCTCCTTGCGCGGTACCTTCGGCCTCGCTCACCGGCCCCAGCGCAGCGCCGGCGTACTGACGGGCGCGTCCCACAGCCGCAGCAGCTCCAGGTCGACCTGGCACAGGGTGACCGAGGCGCCGGCCATGTCGAGGGAGGTGACGTAGTTGCCGACCAGGGTGCGGGCCAGGGCGACGCCACGCTCTGCCAGCACCCGGTGCACCTCCGCGGCATAGCCGTACAGTTCCAGGAGCGGGGTCGAGCCCATCCCGTTGACCAGGACCAGCACGGGATCGCGCGGTTGGAGGTCGTCCAGGAGGGCGTGCACCGAGAGGTCCGCGATCTCACGCGCGGTCATCATCGGGCGCCGTTCGCGCCCCGGTTCGCCGTGGATGCCGATGCCCAACTCCAGCTCGCCCGACGGGAGATCGAAGGTCGGAGTGCCCTTCGCGGGCGTGGTGCAGGCGCTGAGGGCGACACCGAAACTGCGGGAGTTCTCGTTGATCTGACGGGCGATGGACTGCACGTGCTCCAGCGGCTGCCCCTCGTCCGCCGCCGCCCCCGCGATCTTCTCCACGAACAGGGTGGCGCCGGTGCCGCGTCGGCCCGCCGTGTAAAGGCTGTCGGTGACGGCGACGTCATCGTTGACCAGGACCTTCGCGATCTGGATGCCCTCGTCCTCGGCGAGTTCGGCCGCCATGTCGAAGTTCAGTACGTCGCCGGTGTAGTTCTTCACGATGAACAGCACGCCCGCGCCGCTGTCCACGGCCGCCGCAGCGCGCACCATCTGATCGGGCACCGGAGACGTGAAAACCTCGCCAGGACAAGCGGCCGACAGCATGCCCGGGCCGACGAACCCGCCGTGCAGCGGCTCGTGCCCGGAGCCCCCTCCGGAGACGAGCGCGACCTTTCCGTCGACCGGGGCGTCACGCCGTACGATCACCCGGTTCTCCACGTCCACGGTCAGCTCCGGATGCGCGGCCGCCATACCCCGCAGCGCGTCTGCGACCACCGTTTCCGGGACGTTGATCAGCATCTTCACGGGTACCTCCTGGTGACGTTAGCAGATGGGCCCATGACCTGCGTTTTAGCAGGTCGGAGTGAGTGAGGTCAGTAGTGGATCTTGGCGGTCCATGGCGGTCGGAAGCGGGTTCTGGCGGTACTGATACTGATTCAATGCTGACTAACGCTGACTTGATGCTGACTGTAATGACGGGGCGTCAGGTGTATGGAGCGGGGTGCGTATGACGTGCCTCTTGGCTTCTACCGGCAGTATCGGCCTTGCACCAGTGAAGGGCACGTGTGCTGACACCAGTGCGTGTTGTCGCTGACCGGTGCGCTGCTGCGAGGGTGCGTAGAGGGCAGAGGCCGAGGGCCCGCCTGCAGGACGCCTTCCAG
>CBFHCJ010000807.1:0-2352 GCA_965654005.1 uncultured Streptomyces sp.
ACCACGGCGGCCGGCTCGTCGTTGCGCAGGATCTCGGCCGAGACCTGGATCAACAGCGGGGGAAGACCCACTCACCGGTGTCCGATCGGTCAGCCGGGAACCCGTCGCGGGCCGACCGCACAACGCGAACCACCGCACCCCGGGCCACGATGCCCGACCGCTCCCCCGACCACCCGGCCGTCAGGAGGCGTTGTGCCCACGGTGCTCGGCCGCGATGCCGAAGCGGTGTCGCTCGCGCGGAGCCGCGGCGACCTCGCGGACGCCGGAGACCGAGCTGATGACCTGCTCCTCCGCCGCGTCCAGTTCGGCGAGCCGCTCGAGGTCGGCGGCGGAGACCAGGGCGACGAGAGGCTTTCCATGCCGCGTCACGACGACGCGCTCGCCGCCGTACACCACGCGGTTGATCAGATCGGCGAGCTCAGCCCTGGCTTGCGTCACCGGAATCTCGTAGGCCATGTGTTCCAGCTTAGACCGAGGCCCGACATGCCTCTCCGTGCGGAAGATCCCGTTCTGCCCCTTCGGGGCCGCCCGGTCCATACGATCGGGCCTCGACTCCAGGTCGGAGGCGTGCATGACAACCACCTCGCCATCTCGCGGCTGGCCCCCGATCACGTTCAAGGGCAGACCCGCACCCGTCGCGATCGACTGAGTCCCCGCACACGGCTCCCGGACCGGCCTTGCTCCCGGGCGCCGCCGTATTTCGCTCTAGGCGTGCTACGCACCGCACCCATGGCAACGTACGTCCTGTACATTCTTTACAGATTCCAAGGAGGCGTTTGCCAATGAACCGACCGTCCGCCCGCCATGTCCTGCCGGAGTTCACCGAGCGCACCGGATATGGACACCGGACCCTTGACCCGTACTCGAAGCTCCTGGACGAACGGATCGTGTTCCTGGGGACGCCGATCGACGACATTTCTGCGAACGACGTGATGGCGCAGTTCATGCACCTCGAGTACCTGGATCCGGACCGGGACATCTCGCTCTACATCAACTCCCCCGGCGGCTCCTTCAGCGCGATGACCGCGGTCTACGACACGATGCAGTACGTCGGGTGCGACGTGGAGACGATCTGCCTCGGCCAGGCGGCGTCGGCCGCGGCCGTACTGCTCGCCGGCGGCACACCGGGCAAGCGGTTCGCGCTGCCCAGCGCACGCGTGCTCATCCACCAGCCGTCCCTGCCGGAGCCCGTGGAGGGGCAGGCATCCGATCTGGCCATCCAGGCCGCGGAGTTGATGCGCACACGCAAGCGACTGGAAGAGCTGCTCGTACAGCACACCGGGCAGAGTCCGGAGCGGATCGCCGACGACATCGAGCGGGACAAGATCTTCGACGCGCGGGCGGCGGTGGAATACGGACTGGTCGACCGCGTCATTCCGAGCCGCAAGGCGTCGCACACCGATCCCGGCGCGAGGTGAGCCGTCGATGCTGCCGCCCGAACTGCCCCCGCTGCCCGCGCTGACCCGCGCGGAGGCGCAACTAGTCGACCATTACCTCGATGCCGTGGACCTGCTCGGCCGCATCAATCCCGTGCATTCCGGGGACACCTACCGCGCCCTGCGCGCCGCCCAGGCACTGGTGAGCAAGGCGGCGGCCCTGCGCGAGGCGCTGACGCTGATGCACCAGCGCGGGGAGAACGAACTGCACGGCCCGACCCTCGCCCGCGCCCTCCGCGTCCTGGACGGCGAGCGCCGTGCGGCCCGCGTCACGGTGCCGCCGGGGCCGGACTGACGGAGCGTGCCCCCGGCCGGGTCTCCGCTGACGGAGCGTGACCGCTCGACCGGGGACTCTGCTGACGGAAGCGTGACCGCTCGACCGGGACCATCGGGGGGCGATCGGGCTGTACGCGCGGGACGTCACTCGACTGACGGAACGTGACCTCTCCTCGATCGAAGAGGCAGTCGGTGCGGACCGACCGCCGCACGGCGTCCGTCGGGGGGCGAACGGTCCGCCCACGGCTCAAACGGACCAAATGGCGTACCCCCGGTTGGAGTAGACGGCCCTCCTGTCGAGGGCCCGAAAAACGTGCGCAACCCGCTTAGGCCGAGGGCGGATTCGGACCTTTCGGTGCAGGTCCGAGGCTCGTAGGCCCTCTCAACACCCTTCGAACGCAGGGATGTCCACCCGAACGGGCAAGTGGTGAGTAACGCCACAAACCGCCGATTCCATTGTGATTTTCGGACTTCAATGGGTGAAGATCCCTTCCTGACGACAAGCCCCCGCCACCGCGGCGGGGCGGTCCGGGCGGACGCCGAGTCCTGCCGCCGCCCGGATGACCGGTCGACAGGAGTGGATCGGCAGGAGTGGAGGACCCTAGCACGACGGGTCGCCGGCACGGTCACGCCATGACCG
>CBFHCJ010000808.1:0-2336 GCA_965654005.1 uncultured Streptomyces sp.
GACGTCAGCACCGGGCAGGACCCCGCCCCCGGCCTCCGCGAATGCTGATGAACAGGTGAGCGCCCGGTTGGCCACAGCGGCCAACCGGGGCGCGCTTGCAGGGGAGAGCGAGAACGGCCCTTGAAGGCGGACCTGAGTGCTGTCCGGAAGCGTCTCGGTGTGCGAGCGGTTGACCGACCCCACAGACCCGGAGCGCTGCCGGTACCGCGCCGGGGCTGCGCACCCCCGGCGGCACCGCTTCGCCGACTGCAGGGCGTGGCACGGCCGCCGCCCGCGGCCGGACTCCTGCCGGGGCGCCGGTCAGGCTGTGTGTGTGCGGTCGAGCAGCATCACGGCATACAGCGGGGAGTCCGGGAACGGCTGACGCTCACCGATCTTCCTGTAGCCCCAGCCCTCGTACATCGCCTTCAGCCGGGGCCGCTTGGTGTCCACCGTGAGCACGGCCAGGGCCTCCGGCCGGCCGGTGAGCAGCGCGGTGTGCAGCCGTTCCCCAAGACCCTGCTTGCGCCATGCCGGCCTCAGCATCAGTTCCGAGACGGAGAACGTCGACGGGTCGGCCGGCTCTTCGGTCAGGTACTCACGCCACCATTCGCGGCCCGGCTCGCCCGGCGCCCCGTAGGTGAACCCGACTGGTTCACCACCCTGGTACGCGACCACGCACGCGAATCCTTCATGTCCGCCCCAGTGGTCCACGAACCAGGGGAAGCGCTGTACGAACTCCTCGTGCCGCCGCTCGAAGTAGGCGTCGGCATGAACGTCGAGCAGGGTCTGCCGGATGCCGGGCATGTCGTCGTGTCCGTACCGGCGCAGGTCGATGATGGGTGCCGTGGTCACGCGGGGCTCCATTCGGATCGGTAGCGGTCGGCCCACTCGCGCGCCACGGTGGACGGCGCGAGGGTGAGGAGATCACGGTAGAAATCGCCGAGCAGGACGCGCAGTCGGCCCGGCAACGGGCCCGGGGACATCAGGGTGAAAGCGTCCTCGGTCGTGGCGCAGGCGCGTTCGACGTCGCCCTGGCGGAGCTGGGCGATGGCGAGCTCCACGGTCGTCATGGCGCGGTTGCGCCGGTAGCGGGCCGGCAGCGCGGACAGGGCACGGTGTGAGGCTGCCTCCGCCTCCGCCGCCTGGCCCAGACGGCTGCGGACGATCCCGGTCAGGGCGTGCAGTTCCGCGGGCCCGTAGAAGGCGACCCAGGACGGACGGGGGCGTGCCTCGGCTCGCGCCAAGGCCTCTTCGGCGTATCCGATCGAACGGAGGGCTGCCTGCCCATCGCCCCGGTAGGCGTGCCCCACCGCGGTACGGGCGTGCGCGAGGGATCCGAACAGCGGATCGCGGCGCGTGATCGCACAGGACTGAGCCGCCTGCGCCGCTGCCACGCCTTCGGCGTGATGGCCGAACTGGTGCGCCAGGAGCGAGGCGGAGTTCCACACCCGCATCAGCGACACGGCATCCTGCGACAGCCCGGCAAGCCTCAGCGCCTCGTTCACGTGGAGGCGGGCGCGCTCGAGCTGGCGGGCGTCGATGCACGACCAGGCGGCGGCCGTGGTGTAGTCGGCGGCGACACCGAACAGCCGCTGCCGGATCGTCTGTGAGGCGGAGTGGTCCTGGAGGCCGACAGCCTCGGCTGCGC
Source organism: uncultured Streptomyces sp. (assembly GCA_965654005.1). Taxonomy (GTDB): domain Bacteria; phylum Actinomycetota; class Actinomycetes; order Streptomycetales; family Streptomycetaceae; genus Streptomyces. The sequence goes on from CBFHCJ010000808.1 coordinate 1,631, forward strand.
CAGCGAGCGCGGCGCGCTCCAGGGCGGCATGTCCGCCGCGTTTCTGATCGAGGGCGGTCAGCCGGTCTAAGCCGTCCCGCAGGCGGAGCACATCGGAGGTGCCCACGGTGGTGGGGCGGGTGCCGGCGGCTGGCAGGGCGGTGGCTGCGACGGCGGATGTGGCGGCAGTGCAAAAGCGGCGGCGGAGCATGGCTGAGGGGTCCTCGTATGGCGGTGCGGGCATGCCCGGGGGATAGAAGCCAAGGCAGACGGGTGTGCATCCGAATACTGCCGTGAGGGCGTCGCGCTGGCGCTGGTGCGGCCAGCGGGTTTTTCCGGTTACCCAGTTGCGGACCGTGCGGTCACCGACGGTCCCTTGGTGACCGGCCGCCTTCAGCCCCTCGTTCACCCTGTCGGCCAACGCGCCCTGCTTGAAGGCGTGTTCGGTCATGTGGGCCTGCAACCGGAAATTTCCTTCCACACACTCACCGTAGCCAAGCGATCATGCAGCGTGGAGAGGTTGCGAGGATCCCCTCCCACCCCTCAGGAAATTTTCCGGTCACCGCGGGCGGCAACCGGCCCACTTTTCCTATCCATCGACCACCCCCCGGCGTTGAACTGGACACGCGCCCCGACGAAACGCCGCAGGCGCCGGCGGCCGTCTCCCGTTCCCCCGTGGTTTTCCAGCCTGCGTTGTAGCTGTTCGGGATGTCCGTGGTGTCTGTGA
>CBFHCJ010000809.1:0-2334 GCA_965654005.1 uncultured Streptomyces sp.
CACCGCACCGTGCCCGCTCCGCTCCGGCTGCCGGCTGCGGGGTGCGCTGCGGCGGGCCCGGGAGGCGTTCTTCACCGCCCTGGACCCGCTGACGGTCGCGGATGTGGTCGCGGAACCGACCGGACCACTGCTGGTGGGGATCCCCCGTGTGCCTTAGGGTGAAGTCAACGGTTTCCCCTCGACCCTGAGGACCGTGGGGGAAACTTTTGAGTTCACGCTTGGTTCCGGGCGTCCTGGGCCAGCCAGAGGTCGGGCCCGAACACCTCGTAGTGGATGTCGGCCGGTGCCACGCCCTTCTCGATGAGCTGGGCGCGCACCACCCGCATGAAGGGCAGCGGACCGCACAGGTACGCGCGCGTGCCCGAAGCGACCGGCACGGAGGAGAGGTCGACGAGGCCCGAGCGCGCGGACTCGGGGGCGTCCTCCTCGTACCAGAAGTGCACGGCGGCGTCCGGCAGCTTGGCCGCGAAGCCTTCGTGGTCGGCGCGCAGGGCGTGCGCGGCGGGGGAGCGGTCGGCGTGCACGACGGTCACCGGGGCGCAGTGTCCGGTACGTCCGAGCTGCTCCAGCACGGCGATCATCGGGGTCACGCCGATGCCGGCGGAGGCGAGCAGCAGGGGCGTGTCGGTGGCGTCCAGGACGAGGTCGCCGTACGGGGCGGACAGCTCCAGGGTGCCGCCCTCGTACACGCGCGCGTGGAGGTGGCCGGAGACCTCGCCGTCGGGAGCCGTGGCGCCCCGCACCCGCTTGACGCTGATCTGCCGCTGCGGCGATCCGGGCGTGGCGGAGAGGCTGTACTGGCGTATCTGCCGGGCGCCGTCGGGGAGCTCGACCTGGACGGAGACGTACTGGCCCGGGCGGAAGTCCGGGACGGGTCCGTCGTCGGCCGGGCGGAGCTGGAAGGTGGCGACGTCGGCGGTCTCCTCGATGCGCCCGACGACCCGCCACTCCCGCCAGCCGGTCTGCCCGCTCTCCTCGTACAGCCGCTTCTCGATCGCGATCAGCGCGTTCGCCATCAGCCAGTAGACCTCGTCCCAGGCCGCGGCGACCTCGGGGGTGACCGCGTCGCCGAGGACCCCGGCGATGGCCGCGAACAGGTGCTCGTGGACGACCGCGTACTGCTCGGGCGCCACGCCCAGCGAGGCGTGCTTGTGGGCGATACGGCTCAGCATCACGTCGGGCCGCCGGTCCGGGTGCTCCACGAGGTGGGCGGCGAAGGCGGCGATCGATCCCGCCAGTGCCTGCGGCTGGGTGCCGGCCGCCTGGTTGCCGCGGTTGAAGAGGTCGCGCAGCAGTTCGGGGTGGGCGGTGAACAGCCTGTCGTAGAAGCGCTCGGTGATCTCGTCGAGGGCGGCGCCGACGGCGGGAAGGGTGGCGCGGACGGTTGCGGCGGACTGTTCGGACAGCATCGGGACTCCTTCACGAAGGGTGGGAACCGGCAACGGACAGCGTGGGAACCGGCAACGGACAGCGTGGGAACCGGCGAGAACCGGTCCACTGCGCCGCTCGGCACAGTAGTAAAACTTGCATCTGAGATGCAAATTAAAGAGGTGGCAAGGGTGGAACGGGGTCGGCCATTACGAATGCGCCGACGAACAGGCAAAATGGGCGGCAGAGCGGAACACCGCTGCAGGACACCCGCTGTACACGAGGCGTTCAGTCCGAGGTCGGTCGGCCGATCAAGGTCCGCAACGTGCGTGAAACGGTGTTGTGGTGTGATGCTCAGGTGCCCGACCGCCTCCCGCGGTACCGGAGACAGGCGGCCTGACCAGCAAGGATGGGGAAGCGGAAGATGGACAAGCAGCAGGAGTTCGTGCTCCGTACGTTGGAGGAGCGTGACATCCGGTTCGTACGCCTGTGGTTCACGGACGTGCTGGGCTTCCTCAAGTCCGTGGCCGTGGCCCCCGCCGAACTGGAACAAGCCTTCGACGAGGGCATCGGCTTCGACGGCTCCGCCATCGAGGGCTTCGCCCGCGTCTACGAGTCGGACATGATCGCCAAGCCGGACCCGTCGACCTTCCAGGTCCTGCCGTGGCGCGCGGAGGCCCCCGGCACCGCCCGAATGTTCTGCGACATCCTGATGCCGGACGGCTCCCCGTCCTTCGCGGACCCGCGCTATGTCCTCAAGCGCGCCCTGGCCCGCGCCTCCGACCTGGGCTTCACCTTCTACACCCACCCGGAGATCGAGTTCTTCCTGCTGAAGGACCGGCCCTTGGACGGCAGCCGCCCGACCCCGGCCGACAACTCCGGGTACTTCGACCACACCCCGCAGAACGTCGGCATGGACTTCCGCCGCCAGGCGATCACCATGCTGGAGTCGATGGGCATCTCGGT
>CBFHCJ010000810.1:0-2332 GCA_965654005.1 uncultured Streptomyces sp.
GTTCCTCCCGACTAAATCGGGAATATGACAGAGCGCCTCGTGGCGCAGCGGCCCATATAAATCTCATTGAAACTCACTCGTTCGAGCGAGGGGCGCTGACCGCAGGACAGGGAAGGCCACCAGATGGGCCGCCACCGACGCTCCGCGGCCGGACGCGCCGCCACGGGGGGCCGCGCCACCGGGGTCACACAGGAACACCAGCCGGCGACGCAGCTCCACGGCCCGTAGAACCTCTACGGCTCCGCCGAGGTCCTGGAGGCCGAGCGGCGCGCGACCCGCTCGCGCCGTAGGACGAACTGCGACTTCAAGACGCTGGGCGTCGGGGTGCGCTTCGGGTCCGGCGGTCCCTGGTGGACGCAGGACTTCGGCTACTGACGCGCTTCGTACGGGCGGCGTGCCTTTGACCGGCGCCTCCGGTCGGGGACACGGCCGTGTCTACGCCGCCGCGCGACCCAGCGCGAACAGCCGCGCGGTCTCCGTGACACGGCGGCCGAGGTGCCGAGCCGTCGCCGCGTCGGCCTTGTGGACGGCCTCCGGGCCCTCGTCGACGTTCGTCTGCGCGGCGGCACCGGCGAAGACACCGAGGCGGTTGAGGTCGTACTCCGAACCGGCGCTGTTGTTCCAGCCCGGGTGCAGACCGAGGTTGACCCAGTTCATGCCGTGCTGCGCGGCCAGAATCTGGAAGAACTGCAGGGTGTGCAGCTTGTCGCCGCTCTTGGATCCGGAGTTGGTGAAACCGGCGGCCAGCTTGTCCTTCCAGTCCTGCCCGAACCAGCGCTTCGACGAGGCCTCGGCGAAGACGTGGAAGGCTCCGGACGCGGTGCCCATGTAGGTCGGCGAGCCGAAGACGATCGCGTCCGAGGCGTCGAGGGCCGCCCACTGCTCGTCGGTGATCTCGTCGACCTTGATCAGGTGCACCTGGGCGCCGGCCTCGACGGCACCGTCCCGTACAGCCTCCGCGAGGACGGCGGTGTGGCCGTGGCCGGAGTGGTAGGCGATGGCGATGACAGGGGTGGTCACGATGACGTACTCCTAGGGAAGCGCGAGCGGGGGCCGCGGAGAATGCGCGGCTCACCATTGATGAAGAAAGGAAAGCACTAACTTTTCGTGAGTGCAACCTGTCGGTTAGCGCTGTGCTGGCGTAGGCTTGTGTCATGAACAGCACGCAGCAGCTCACGGAGGACCAGAGCCTCCCGTACAACGTGTTCGCCAAGGCCTGTCCCTCGCGCGGCACGCTGGAGCACGTCACGGGACGCTGGGGGGCGCTCACCCTCGGCGCGCTGCACGAGGGCTCGTGCCGATTCAACGAACTGCGCCGCCGTGTCGACGGTGTGAGCGAGAAGATGCTGTCCCAGACGCTGCAGGCGCTGGAGCGCGACGGTCTGGTGCACCGGGAGGCACAGCCGACGAATCCTCCCCGCGTGGACTACGAACTGACCCCCCTGGGCCGCCAGGTCGCCGAGCGCCTGCTGACCCTCATCCACTTCGTGGAGGGACGGATGGACGACGTGCTGGAAGCACGCAGGTCCTACGACGAAACGCGCGGCGCCCGCTGACACCTCGGGCAGAAGTAGCTGGACCGGTTCATCCAGGGGCGGCGGCGCATGGGCGCGGCGCAGCGTCGGCAGGGCAGTCCCTCGCGGCTAACCCACTGACCAGCGACGATGGGTCGACTGGTGCACAGTGGTGGGCACGTGGGTAAGGGCATCTCGTTGATGGTGAGGTGACGTAGGCGACAGGGCGAACGCAATCACTTCTGCGATCTCTTCGGGACGGTCGCCGTGTCGTAGCCCTTCTGCACGGCCTTGCGGGTGGCTTCGTCGGTGATGTGGCTGGGCAGCTCGGTGTCCACCACGCCGGGCTCGATCAGCGTAACCCGAACGCCATCGCACACCCCCGAACTCGTTGGAACGGCACCGTACGACGAGGCGGGCCGTCTCGTGTCGGCCTGTGGGTCCGGGTGCGCGGAGTTGCACGGCCGTCCGGGGAACAAGTCAGGCCTTCGGCTGGGGCAGCTGTCCGGGCCGGACTTCGACGATTTCCACGTCGGTGCAACCGGCATCCTCCAGGCGCTGCTTCTGTCTCTCCCCGCTCGCCGCGTCGTAAGCGACGGCCGATGCGCGATGTACTCCCTCAGGATCGGTCCAGGTGAGCCCGAAGTTGATCACGTTAATGGTCATGGGCCCATCATTGCCGCCGGCACTGACAGCACCTATTTCCGGCCGGGATCTATCCCGGTGGCCGGTTTGTGGTGCATGGTGTGCGAACGGCCCCTCCCCCCGTTACCTTTCTCGTGGCCCCGCAATGGGGCGCCTGGCCCCCGGGCCCGGTA
>CBFHCJ010000811.1:0-2320 GCA_965654005.1 uncultured Streptomyces sp.
TGATGCCGTGCCCCATGACGTCGCCGATCACCATGGCGACCCGGTCGGCGGACAGCGGAATCAGGTCGTACCAGTCGCCGCCCACCTCTTCCCCGCGGCCCGCGGGCAGGTACCGGGCGGCGGCTCGGGCGGCGGGCAGGCGGGGCAGCGTCCTGGGCAGCAGGCCACGCTGCAGTTCCTGGGCTCGGGCATGCTCCAGGTCGTACAGGCGGGCCCGCTCCAGCGACTGACCGACCAGACCGCCCAGGGCCATCAGCAAGGTGCGCTCCTCGTCACTGAACGAACGCGGCTCGCTGAAGGACACCACGAACAAGCCGATGAACCGGCCGGAGGCCGACATGGGCAGAAACGCCCACGCCTCCTTGGGTGATGCCTCGGTCACATCCCTCTGCGTCGGATAACGCCGGATGAGCTCCGCATGGGTTTCGATGAACCGGGGAGCACGCGTTCGCAACGCCTCCTGGATCGGGGCATGGGCGGCGAGCGGCATCGCCTCGACCATGCTGAGGAATTCCTGCGGATAGCCGGCGGCGCCGACCACGTGCAGCCGGCCGGCTTCGAGCAACTGGAACACCAGCCCGTCGGCTCCGAACGGAGGCAGGACGTACTCCGCGACGGCCTGCACGACGTCCTGGGAGGTGACAGCCTCGGCGAGCGCCGCGGTCAGCTCACCCATCCGGACAGACCGCTCGGCCCCGACTACCGGATCGGGACAGGGCGACGCTTGGGGCCCGCCCAGGCGCGCACCAGCCCACCCCGCCACCGCGCGCAGAAAGGACCGCTGCACCTCATTCGGCTCACCGGGCCCTGCCGTGAGCACGGACAGCACACCGACGGGACCATCGGCACCGAGAACCGGCACAGCGACCGTGCCGGCCGCCCCGATGCCCAGGCTGTCCCCGCCCACGCAGACCAAGGCACCACACCGGACGGCGCGTGCGGGTGCCACGTCCTGCTCTTCGCGTAGATCCGCCCAGGCGTCAGCGCTTGCCCGGGCCAGCCCCTTGGTGGTCACCAGGCGCAACCGCCCAGCAGCGCGGTCGCGCCAGTGCGCCAAGGCGCCCAGGCCGCCCAGGCATGTCGTCACCTGTTGGAGTACGACGGTCAGCGCTTCCTCGCCCCGCACTCCTTCGCTCCATACCTCGTCCGAGACCGCCCGGCAGCCGAGCGGCAGCGAATCAGGCTGCGCTGCGTGATCTACGGGACCAGCCTGTTCAGCCGTCACCGCGCCTCCTGCTCACCCGCAGGTCAAAGCCCAGCTCATACAGTGGCGGGCTGCGACCTCCACCATCGCATACATGAGGACATACAGAAATAACGTAACAAAAAGCTACCATCACCTGTTGACGCCACTGCCGTCCCGACCGCGACGGGCACGAGAAGCCGCAAGTTGCCACTGCTCAGCCGCGGCGCCTCAGCGCAAAGGACCGTGACGCGGCGAGTGCTCTGGATCACGGCACTATTCAGCCATTGATGGCGTAGCGGCTGGATGCGGTGCTGCGGCCGACAGCCGAAGCGGCGTAGCATCCGCACGAGTTGATCAAGGGTGGGTCTGTCGGCGTTCGTGCTGTTCTCCTTCGCGTCCGCTGCTGGGTGCGCCGGGGCAGGGAGCATGAGCGGAGGCGAATGCGTGTCCGGGTGCGTCGCAGGGGTGACGGCGTCTCAGGTGCCGCCGTCGATGTCGCTGCCAGTGCTGCTCCAGTCGGGCCGCGTGAACATCGAGCTGCTGCCCCCTACCGGCGAGGCGGTCGTCGAAGGCGGCGCCGAGGACGCCGCGCTTCGCCGTTGGCTCGGCGTTCTCGTCAGCGGGGTGTGCCTCGGGCGGACGGCCGATCACGCCATCACGACGTTCTGGTGGTGGCTCGGCGCGGCAGGCACCGCGCCCTCACCGCGCTGCCGGCAGTGGCCCATGGGAGAGGACGGCTCGCTGCCGGTAAGACGCGGCCGACTTCCCGTATCCGCCTGCCGTTTCTTGAACCGAAAGGCAATGACCAGTGCAGCACATCATCGATGCCATCACGTCCGGCGATGCGACGTCCGAGGCCATAGCCTCCCTCCGGATCCCGGAGAGCTACCGCGGCATCGTCCTCCACAAGAACGAGGTCGACATCTTTGAGGGCATGGACTCGAGGGAGAAGGACCCCCGCAAGTCCCTGCACCACGAGGAGGTGCCGACCCCGGAACTCCAGCCGGGTGAAGCCCTGGTCGCCGTCATGGCCTCGTCGATCAACTACAACACCGTCTGGTCGTCGATCTTCGAGCCGGTGCCGACCTTCGGCTTCCTGGAGCGCTACGGCAAGCTCTCCGAGCTCGCCAGGCG
>CBFHCJ010000812.1:0-2319 GCA_965654005.1 uncultured Streptomyces sp.
CGCCTCCCACGCCCCGCACAGCTTTGTCTAGGAGTTCCGTCATGTCTGAATACCGCCGTATCCTGCTGGACGGTGCCGTCGTCCAGGTCACTGTCGAGGGTGACGAGCTCGTCGCCGCGGACGGCCGCCGTGTCAAGATCGAGGATGCCCGGCATCTGCCGCCGGTGGTTCCCTCGAAGGTGATCGCCGTCCATCTGAACCATCGCAGCCGGGTGGAGGAGTTCCAGATCGGTCTGCCCGACACGCCGACCTATTTCCACAAGCCGACCTCGTCCCTCAATTCCCACCAGGGCGCGATCGTCCGTCCTGAGGGCTGTACGTGGCTCAACTACGAGGGCGAGGTCGCCATCGTCATCGGGAAGACCGCGCGGAACGTCTCCCCGGCCGAGGCGGGGGAGTACATCGCGGGCTACACGATCGCCAATGACTACGGTCTGCACGACTTCCGTGACACCGATGCCGGCTCCATGCTCCGTGTCAAGGGTTCCGACACCCTCTGTCCGCTGGGTCCCGGCCTGGTCACCGACTGGGACTTCCACGGCAAGAAGCTGCGTACGTATGTCAACGGCGAGGTCGTCCAGGACGGCTCGACGGACGAGATGACGTGGGACATGCACTACCTCGTCGCGGATATCGCCCGTACCATCACCCTCTACCCCGGTGACGTCCTGCTGTCCGGTACCCCGGCCAACTCGCGTCCGGTCCGGCCCGGCGATGTCGTCGAGGTCGAGGTCGAGGGTCTTGGCCGCCTCACCAACCACATCGTCACCGGCCCCACCCCGATCCGCGGCGACGTCGGTGCCCAGCCCACCGAGTCGGAGGAAGTGCTGTCCACCGCGCTGGGCGGCGACTGGGAGTTCCGCGGTATCCGCCCGCCCAAGCGCTGAACCCGGACGAGGCCAACACGCGAGAACACCGAGGAGTGACGAAGATGGATCTGAACAAGTGGCTGGGCGAGGCGGTCGCGTCGAACGCCGAGTGGGCGGCCGGCTTCGGTGCCTTCCAGGCGCATCCGGCCTTGGCTGTCGACGATGGCCGGTTCGCGGCCGCGTTCGGGGTCTTCACCGAGCGGTTGAAGGACAACTACCCCTTCTTCCATCCCCGTTACGCGGGTCAGATGCTCAAGCCGCCGCACCCGGCTGCCGTGGTGGGTTACCTGACCGCGATGCTGATCAACCCCAACAACCACGCTCTGGACGGCGGGCCGGCCACCGCCGCGATGGAGCGTGAGGTCGTCCAGCAGCTGGCCACGATGTTCGGCTACGACACCCATCTGGGGCACCTGACCACCAGCGGCACGATCGCCAACCTCGAAGCTCTCTTCGTGGCCCGCGAACTGCACCCGGGCAAGGGCATCGCCTACAGCACCGAGGCCCACTACACGCACGGCCGGATGTGCGGTGTCCTGGGGGTGGAGGGCTTCCCCGTCCCCACCGACGACCTCGGCCGTATGGATCTGGACGCGCTGGAGGAACTGCTGCGCGGCGGGCGGGTCGGCACCGTCGTCCTCACCGCGGGCACGACCGGGCTCGGTGCCATCGAGCCGGTCCACGAGGCGCTGGCACTGCGTGAGCGTTACGGGGTGCGGATCCACGTCGATGCCGCCTACGGCGGATTCTTCACCCTGCTCGCCGGCGCCGACGGCATCGAGGGCCTGCCGGCCGAGCCCTGGCAGGCCGTCGCCCAGGCCGACTCCATCGTGGTGGACCCGCACAAGCACGGCCTGCAGCCCTACGGCTGCGGCGCCGTCCTCTTCCGCGACCCCGCGGTCGGCCGGTTCTACCTGCACGACTCGCCGTACACGTACTTCACCTCCGAGGAAATGCACCTGGGCGAGATCAGCCTGGAGTGCTCCCGCGCCGGTGCGGCGGCTGCCGCGCTGTGGCTGACCTTCCAACTGCTGCCGCCCACCCGCGAAGGGCTCGGCCAGGTACTGGCGGCCGGCCGGCGGGCGGCGCTGCGCTGGGCGGAACTGATCGAGAACTCCGAGTACCTGGAGCTCTACCAGACCCCGCAGCTCGACATCGTCAGCTACTACCCGGTGACCGCCCGCAACACCCTCTCGGAGATCGACGCGGCCAGCAACCGGATCCTGCAGGAAGGGATGACCGACAGCCAGGACCCGGTCTTCCTGAGCACCCTGCGCGTCGGCGCCGAGCGCTTCACCACCCGCCACCCGAAGACCACCGCCGACACCGACGGCGCACGGATCCTGCGCAGCGTGCTGATGAAACCCGAATCCGAGACCTACGTCGAGGATCTCCACCAGCGTCTGGAACAGCTCGCCCGCGCATAACCGCCTCCCGGCGTAGTCGGCTC
>CBFHCJ010000813.1:0-2282 GCA_965654005.1 uncultured Streptomyces sp.
TCATGGCGTCAGCGATGCCACCGGGCCCGAACCGGGCGACCAGCCCTCCGCCGATTCGGCTGGCCGTGCGGTGGTCCCCCTCGGCCGTGCTCCGCAGCATGGCGGCGGCGAGTGCCCGCACCGCCCGCTGGTCGTCAGTGGTCAGCTCCATAATGGCCCCTCCGCGTCTGCACCGTACGGGAACGCTACCGGGGACACCGCGCGGGGCAGAACGCCAGGACGGTACGGCTTCAGACCGGGCCGACAACGAGTGAGGGGACCATGGCCAACTTCCTGCGCCGGAGGGCAGCCCAGCGGCTATTGGGTGATCTCCACGCCGCCGGATACGAAGACCTGGACGTCGACGATGTTCTTCAGCACTTCGACGTCGCGATGGACTGGAAGCTGGGCAAGGTCTCGCTCCTCGAACTCGGCGCCCGCACCAGGTGGGGCTCCAAGGGGGACCACACGGTGAACGCCGCCAGGGCCTTCCAGGACGCGAAGTACGAACTCGGGGCCGCCATGGTGCAGGACTACCGGGCGGGCAAGAGCGAGGAGGAGATCGTCAAGCAAGCCGCGTTCACCCTGCCCGAAGCCGACGGCCGCACGCTGCTGCACTCTTCGCGGCTCATACACGACGCCCTGGACGCATTGGAGCCGTGGATGCGCGAGCCGGACGGTCCGATCGTGATCTTCCCCCACGGGACGCGGGCGGCGACGATTTCCGCCGGGTGGGGCGACGACGAGGACGAGGCCACGCGCCGGCGGTTGCTCATCGGCCTGGACGAGGCTCTGCGGGCCGCCGGAGTCGGATACCGCGACCGGGAAACGAAGCGACCGCTGAACGAGGAGGACCTGATCTCGGACGAGCGGACGTTCCCCGAGCTCTACCTTCTCGACGCCCCCGACCTGGTGGAGTCCGTCCCGATCTGACGTGTGGCCAGTTCGCGCCGCGCGCAACCGCGTGCGCTCTGCCGTGCCCCTGAGCTGACCAGTAGCGTTGTCCCGTACGACCGGCGCGACGGACGCGACGGGATGAACGAGGACGGGGCACTGGGTGAACGATGCCGAGGACCTGCGGATCGCGGTCTACCGCGCGCTGCAGCTGGCCGGGCTGCCTTTGAGTGATCTCCCGGCGTCCGCCGGCGACGCCGGACAGGAGATCGGTGGTGTCGATGTCGTCGACTCCCCAGAGCTGGGTGCGGTCATCGTGGGGTGGGCGTGTAGCGAGGAGCTGATCAAGCAGGCGGCGGCGGCGCTCGACCAGGGCGAACAAGGACACTCGGCTGTTCAGCTGCAGGACGAGACCGAAGCCGCGATGGCCGCCGCCCTCGCCAGGATCCTGCAGCGGCGTGGCTTCACCACCCGGCCCCGGGACGACGTCCCCGGGAGCCATCAGCTGATCGTGACGAAAGACCCTGACGAAAAGCCGGATGAGGCGACCTCATGAAGCCAAGCTCAATTCCGGCATCCTGGGTGCGCTCAGCGATCTGGCCCCCGACGGCAGCATTCTCGGCACCGAGTTCTTCGCCCAGTTCGCAGAGCACGACGGTGGGGGTAGTCCTCGCCCGACTCGACCGTGCGAGGGCGTACGGCCCGTAGCCCCCTCCGACTGGGGATAGCAGAATGCCCCAGCTTCGGTGAATTCGACGGCGGGGGCATTCTGCCGCTGGGGCCCCGAGGCTAGGGAGCAACCCACTTCCAGGGGCGTTCACCGTGGCGGCCCATCAGGCAAGCCAACCGGTAGTCGGCCTGACTGCGGGCGTGGTCGCTGGTGTCGGCGTGACGGAGCGCGAACAGGGCGAGCCCGAGTGACCTGATGTCCCTGATCAGGCCGTATCCGTCCCAGGCGGTCACGTCGGTGCCGTAGGCATCGCGGAACTCCTCCCAGTAGGAGGGCGGTTCGGCGAGGGTGTCGCTCTGGAAGGCGATGGTGGCCAGGTCCCATTGGTGAGGCCCGACCGCGACGCCTTCCAGGTCCACCAGGTAGGTGCCCTCGGCGGTCCGCATGGTGTTGTGCGGACTCGGATCGGCATGGATCACGCACCACTCGTCCGGCCACTGTGTCGCGTCCCAGCGGGCGACGAGCTGTTCGGCGTGGCGGGTGAGCCACTGCCGGGCGCTGTCGGAGGTCTGGGCCTCGCGGATGCGTTTGGGGTAGTCGGGCAGGGTGAAGCGGGGTAGCGCGAGGTGGGAGGGGACGCGGGTGGAGTGCAGCCGCAGGAGCGCGCGGGCGGTGTGTGCGGGTTCGGCGGGAACCTGCTCGCCGAGGTCTTCCCAGAAGGTCACCGGCCGTCCGGCGA
>CBFHCJ010000814.1:0-2270 GCA_965654005.1 uncultured Streptomyces sp.
CCGTCGACCGTACGGGCGGGCAGGGCGCGGGCCGCGAGCGCGCGCCCGGCGGGCAACTCGGGCCGGGCCAGCAGCCGTTCCACGGGTGTCGCCGCGATCCGCGCGAGCGCCGCACCGAGCCGGGCCTGGTCCATGGCTCCGCCCAGCGGGGCACCGGACCGCGCTGCGGCTGCCCTCGACCGGGCGGTACGCGGCGCGGGGGTTCCGCTCCCCGCACGAGGCGTGGACGTCACGCGGGGAGCACTCGCCAGGGCGCGTACGGCGTTGAGCGCGCCGCGTGCGCCCCCTGCGCTCCCTCCCGTCGGGAGAGCGCCCGCCCGGTGGTGGCGCCCCTCGCTGTGGACCAGGGCGCCCGGTGCGAAGGGGCGCAGGACGAGCCCGTCGAGCCCCGGGGTCAGGCGCAGCTCGGGATACGACGTGGACAGAAGCTGTCCGATCCGGTCGAGACGGAAGCCGTCGATCTTCTCGGTCGACATGCGGCCGCCGACGCAATGGGCGGCTTCCAGGACTGCGGTCGTCACGCCTGCGCTGGTCAGCCGGTGGGCCGCCGCGAGGCCGGCTACCCCGGCCCCCACGATGACGACGTCCGCCTGGTACACGGGCTCTAGCACGTGCCCCTCCTCGAGGTTGTGCGGCCGGTGCAGACGTCATGCCCCCAACCGGCTTGAGGAATACCCGAGTTCGGATCGAGCGTAGGTCCGTGAACAGTCAAGTGAAGTCGCGCATGAACAGAGCACGGTCGCACGGCGGTCGCATATGGTCAAAAGAGGATCCGACTACCCTTGGAGCGCCGCCCGAAGTGCCTCTTCGATCCCGGGGAACGCGAAGGAGAACCCGGACTCCAGCAGCCTCGTCGGCACCACCCGCGCACTGCCCAGCACATCCCCGGCCATCTCGCCGAGCGCGAGCCGAAGAGCCGGCGCGGGCACCGCGAAGAGCGTCGGCCGGTGCAGCACGCGCCCCATCGCCGCCGTGATCTCACGGTTGGTCAGCGGCTGCGGGGCCGTCAGGTTGAACGGCCCGGACAGCTCCTGCCGGTCGAGGAGATGGCGGATCGCCCCGACCTCGTCGTGCAGCGAGATGAACGACCAGTACTGACGCCCGTCGCCCATCCGCCCGCCGAGCCCGGCCTGGAAGAGCGGGAACAGCCGCCCCCAGGCCCCGCCGCCGCGGGCCACCACAAGACCCGTCCGCACGAACACCGTCCGTACGCCCGCCTCCTGCGCGGCGGCCGCGGCCTCCTCCCACTCCACGCACATCGAGGCAAGGAAGCCGTCCCCGGGTGGTGCCTTCTCGTCGACCTCCCGGTCGCCGGTCTGGCCGTAGTAGCCGATCGCGCTGCCGTTCACGAAGACGCGTGGTGGCTCGGGCAGCGAGGCGACGGCCTCCGCGAGCGCCGCCGTACCGAGCACCCGGCTGTCGCGCAGCGTCCTTTTGTACGTGTCCGTCCAGCGGTGGTCGCCGACGCCGGCCCCGGCGAGGTTCACCACGGCGTCGCACCCGCCCAGACCGGCCGCGTCGACGTACTGCCCTTCGGGGTCCCAGCGGACCTCGTTCGCACTCCGGGCCGCGCGGCGCACCAGGCGCACCACCTCGTGCCCGTCCGCGACCAGCGACCGAACCAGGGCACTGCCGATGAGACCGGACGCACCGGCCACGGCAATCCTTGAACGTTCCATAAAACCCATCCTGCCCGCTGCCGGCTAAAACCCCGGTCAGACACTCGTATCCTCGCCGTACGGTGATCCTTATGCCGGTTCCGTACATATGTTCTGACCCGTCGCGTTGATCCGGTCGGCGGTCGTGGCGGCGCGCGTGGGGACGCGCGTGGCGCCGGAAATCCGCGCCGCGCATTGCCCGGGACGACCGGCGCGGCGCGCGCCGGCGAAACCGTGTGGGACCGGGACGATGGTTCCGCCAGGTGGCACACCACACATCGCGGATGCGAGGGAAGGGGCGGACAGTGAGTCCATGCGTGTCTTCACGAGAGCACGAGGGGCCCTGAAGAACCGAAAGGCCCCAAAGACCCGAAAGACCCGAAAGAGATGTGTGGTTCGGGTGCGGAGCGCCGCCCTGCTGCTGCTCGGCTGTCTGCCCGGGGCCGCCGCCGTCCTGGCGCTCGTGATCTGTGCCTTCGCCGTGGAGCGCCCGGTGGTGGCGGTGGTCCCGCACCCGCGTCCGGCCGGGGCCCGCCCGACGGCCCTGCACCCCGCGCCCAAGCCGCGCATCGTGCCGAGGTCGGTCTGGGCGCGCGACGTCCCGGCCCAGCC
>CBFHCJ010000815.1:0-2262 GCA_965654005.1 uncultured Streptomyces sp.
GTCCTCAAGGGACTCGCGCAGCAGATCGGCCGTGTGGTGATCCAACTCACCTGCCGGCGTCACGACTGCACTGGAGCCCTCTTCCCTGACCTCCACCAGAAGCCGGCCAGACTGTGCGCTGCCGACCGTCCCGCGGTCCATGCCGTCTCTCTCTCCCGACGTCGTGGCTGCTGACGTACGCCCTCGAACACTACGCCTTCCTCACACTTCCCGACACCCGAACAACCCCCCACAAACGGACATAACCGCACGTAACGCACTTGCGGCGGGTGTGGAAAAGCGGGTAGGGCTAGTAGGGATACGTAACCGACACGGCCGGCTTTGGAGGCGCCGCACACCGCAGTGCACGCACTGGCTTCGGCAGCCATATGCCGAGAACGATGGAGGACATCATGTCACCCCGGCTCGACGCATCGCAGACCCAGAGGGCGACGTCGACACCCCCGCTGGAACGACCTGAGCAGGACCCCGCTGACGGCCTGGCCGACGACGGTCTCGCCGGGCTTCCGGAGATCCCCCCTTATGACGAGGTGGGGCCGGTGGACGCACGGGCCCTGTCCAAGACGCTCTTCGAACGCCTGGAGTCTCTCGAAGAGGGCACGCACGAATATTCGTACGTCCGCAACACACTCGTCGAACTGAACCTGGCCCTGGTGAAGTTCGCCGCCTCCCGCTTCCGCTCGCGCAGCGAGCCCATGGAGGACATCATCCAGGTCGGCACGATCGGCCTGATCAAGGCGATCGACCGCTTCGAACTCAGCAGAGGCGTCGAGTTCCCCACCTTCGCGATGCCGACGATCGTCGGCGAGATCAAGCGCTTCTTCCGCGACACGTCGTGGTCCGTAAGAGTCCCGCGTCGGCTGCAGGAACTCCGCCTCGACCTGGCGAAGGCCGGCGACGAACTCGCCCAGAAGTTCGACCGCGCCCCGACGGTGGCGGAGCTGGCGGAGCGCCTGGGCATCTCGAACGACGAGGTCGTCGAGGGCATGGCGGCGTCGAACGCCTATACGGCCAGCTCCCTTGACGCACAGCCGGAGGAGGACGAGTCCGAGGGCGCGCTCGCGGACCGCATCGGATACGAGGACCATGGGCTCGAAGGCATCGAGTACGTCGAGTCGTTGAAGCCGCTGATCGCCGAACTCCCGTTGCGCGACCGGAAGATCCTGTCATTGCGCTTCGTGGCCAACATGACCCAGTCGGAGATAGGGGACGAGCTGGGCATTTCTCAGATGCACGTGTCACGGCTGCTGTCCCGGACGCTGGTGCGGCTGCGCAAGGGGCTCACGGTCGAGGAGTGACGGCCGCGGGCCGGAAACAGGTCGCCGCCCGCCCGGTGCCTCGTGGGACAACTTCGCGGGGTACCGGGCGAGTTGCCTGCGGCCCACCACCTGTCGGCCGGGCGAGTCGCGTGCCGGGGCTCCACACCGGGGCTCCAGGTACCGGGGCACCATGTACCGGGTCTCCACACCGGGGCTCCACGTACCGGGGCGTCGGTCAGCGGTGGAAGGCGGGGCAGAGTGATCCGCCCGGCCGTGTGGCGCGACTCGCCACCCCGCGGTCACGGCTTGCCGATGTCCACGGCCCACACTCCCGTGCCGTCGTAGGCCTCGGGCGTCACGGTCAGCACCTGGCCTTCGGCGGTGCCCGAGGCCGCCGCGTAGATCGCGTGCAGTCGCCTTCGAGTCAGGCCTGAGGCATCCCTCGCCTCCACACCTCCGCCACCAGCGGCACCCCCGGCCGGTACGCCAGGTGGACGTGGCTCGGGGCGTCGAGGATCGCCAGGTCGGCCCGTGCGCCGGGGGTGAGGCGGCCGATGTCCGTGCGGCGCAGGGCCTGGGCTCCGCCCGCCGTGGCCGACCAGACCGCCTCGTCCGGCGTCATGCCCATGTCCCGTACGGCCAGGGCGATACAGAAGGGGACCGAGGACGTGAAGGACGAGCCCGGGTTGCAGTCCGTGGACAGGGCGACGGTGACGCCCGCGTCGAGGAGGCGGCGGGCGTTCGGCCAATCGGCGCGGGTGGAGAACTCGGCGCCGGGAAGGAGCGTGGCGACGGTGCGGCTGTTGGCGAGAGCGTCCACGTCCGCGTCGGTCAGGTGCGTGCAGTGGTCGGCGCTGGCCGCGTCGAGTTCGACGGCGAGTCGGACCCCGGGGCCGTACGACAGCTGGTTGGCGTGGATGCGCGGGTGCAGGCCCCTCTCCTTGCCCGCGGTGAGGATCGCGCGGGCCTGGTCGCCGTCGAAGGCGCCCTTCTCGCAGAAGAC
>CBFHCJ010000816.1:0-2253 GCA_965654005.1 uncultured Streptomyces sp.
TCGTGCAGCGGGCCGCGGCCGTCGTCGTGGACGACCCGGAGACGGCGTGCGAGCACGCCGGGCCGGTCGTGGCCGCGCTGCGCGAGAAACTGCTGGCGCCGGACGACCTGATCCCGCTGGGCGGTGTGCTCACGGGCCGCCGGGAGGCACGCACGAGCACCGACGACATCGTCCTCTACACGAGCGTCGGACTCGGCGTCCAGGACGCGGCGGCGGCATGGGCGGTGATCGACGCCGCACGCGGCAGGAGCGAGTGGCGGCCGTGATCCGGCGCCACCCCGTCAGCCGGCCACGGCCTCGTGCACAAGGCGCTTCAGCTCCGGGTAGACCGTGTGGGAGCCCGTCGGCCGGAGCTGGGTCAGGAACTGGACCGTCAGGTCGTGGTGCGGGTCGACCCAGAACGTCGTGGTGGCCACCCCGCTCCAGCCGAACGAGCCCAGGACCGCGGGTGACCGGGTGAGTTCGGGGTCCGTGACGACGGAGACGCCCAGGCCGAAGCCGAGGCCCGCATTGCCGGGCTCGCGGTGGACCCGGCTGCCGTAGGAGCGCAGGTCGGCGTCGCCCGGGAGGTTGTTCGAGGCCATCGTGGCGATGGTGTCGGCGGCCAGCAGACGGGTGCCGTCCAGTTCGCCGCGGCGGCGGAGGAACTCCATGAAGCGGTGGTAGTCGTGCGCCGACGCCACCATGCCGCCGCTGCCGGAGAGCAGGCGGGGCCGGCCGTGCAGGGGCAAACCCGCAATCGGGGTGATGCCGCCGTCCTCCCTCTCGCCGTACAACTCGGCGAGCCGGGGCGCCTGGGCCTCGTTCACACACAGGCCGGCGTCCCCCATGCCCAGCGGGGCGAAGATCCGTTCGGCGAGGAAGTCGTCCAGGTCCTGGCCCGAGGCCACTTCGACGAGTCGGCCCAGGACGTTGGTCGCCACCGAGTAGTTCCACTGCGTGCCCGGCTCGAACTGCAGCGGCAGCCGCGCGTATGCCTCGCACGTCTGTTTGAGATCCGTGTCGGGTGCCACCGAGGATTGGATGCCCGCCTCCCGGTACAGGGCGTCGACGGGATGCGCGCGGTAGAAACCGAACGTCAGCCCCGCCGTGTGGGTGAGCAGATGGCGGATCAGGATCGGCTGCTCGGCTGGTCGGGTTCTGGTGTCCGCGCCCGAGCCGCCGACGTACACCCGGGGCTCGGCGAAGGCGGGCAGGAAGTCGGCGACGGGGGTGTCGAGCCCGAAGCGGCCCTCCTCGATGAGTATCAGTGCGGCGACGGAGGTGACCGGCTTCGTCATCGAGTACATCCGCCACAGCGTGTCGGTTCCGACCGGAAGCTGCGCCTTCACGTCGCGGTGCCCGTACGTGGTGAGGTGGGCGACGCGGCCGTGCCGGGAGACGGCCACCAGGTAACCGGGCAGCCGGCCTTCGTCGACCTGATGTGCGAAGTGCTGGTCGAGGCGGGTCAGCGCCTTCGGGTCGAGGCCGACGTCGTCCGGCTCCACCTCTTGCCGCAGGTGTCCCATCGTTCTCCTCCGGTCTCTCCCGGTGCCGTCCCGGGGCTTCCGGGTCCAACATTTCATGGTCCGCTAAGGAACCGGTGCGGGTCCCATCACGGCTGGGGTCCCTCTTGGGTGAGCGGAGTCGAGACCTTGGGGGAGGCCCGGGTCACGGACCGGCCGGGAAGCCGCAGGGCGAGCGGCGCGCCGAGCACGGACACGCCTGCGAGGACCGCGAGCGTGGGCCCGGGCGCCGCGTCCGTGCAGGCCATCAGCGTGCTCGCGGCGGCCACGCCCAGCGTGGGCCCGATGTTCAGCGCGGTCTGCTGCAGTCCGCCCGCCACCCCGGCCGACGCGACGGGCACCTGTCGTACGACGACGGCGGTCGCTGTCACCATCACCGTGCCGAAACCGGCGCCCACCAGGAGGAATCCCATTCCCGCCAGGAGGGCCGCGGACTCCTTGCCGAGCCGGGAGAGCACAAGGACGCCGAGAGCGAGGAGCAGGATGGCCACCCCCGCCGTACGGCGCGAACCGTACCGGCGCATGAGGACCGCGGCCACGGGCGCGGCCGCCACCATCGCCACGGGCCCCGGCAGCGCCCGCAGGGCGGTCTCCAACGGGTCGAGTCCCAGCACGTCCTGCAGCACATAACTGCTCGCGAACAGCGCGCCCAGCATCGTCGCCGACGCGGCCACCAGTAGCCCGAGCGCGGAGCCCGCACCCGTCGGGCCGAGCACGCCCGGTGGCAGCAACGGGCTTGCGGTGCGCC
>CBFHCJ010000817.1:0-2179 GCA_965654005.1 uncultured Streptomyces sp.
ACGCGGCCCCACGGGTCGCTGCTCACAGCGCCTCCTCCACATGATGCCTGCGAGGAGCCTCAGCACCCCCGGGCATCGTCCACAGTTTCGTCACGGCCAACATAGGCGACCGGCGGGGCGGCTGTCCGCATCCCGCGCGACCGAAATTCCGCAGTTGACGGTCAGGATTTCGTCACAGTCGCCTTGTTGATCACAACGGTTGCGTTCGGTGCTCCGTCGCCCGCGCCGGTGCTCTCGCCGGCGGCCGCGATTTTCTTCAGGACCTTCATGCCGGCCGCGTCGATGGTGCCGAACGGTGTGTAGCTGGGCGGCAACTGACTGTCCTGGTACACCAGGAAGAACTGGCTGCCGCCGGTGTGCTTCTGCCCGGTGTTCGCCATGGCGACCGTGCCCGCCGGATACACGTTCCCCTTCAGGCTTTTGTCCTTCAGGTTCTCGTCCGGGAGCGTGTAGCCAGGACCGCCCGCGCCAGTGCCCTTCGGGTCGCCGCACTGCAGCACGTAGATGCCGCTGGTGGTGAGCCGGTGGCACTTGGTGTGGTCGAAGAAGCCCTGGCCCGCGAGGAAGTCGAACGAGTTCACGGTGTGCGGGGCCGCGGCCGTCTTCAGCGCGATGCCGATGTCACCGCACGTGGTGGCCAGCGTCATCGTGTACTTCGCCGACGTGTCGATGGTCATCGCCGGCTCCTTCGTCCAGCTCAGCGACTTGACCTTGCCCGCGGCGGGCTTCGCGCACGGGTCCGGCGCCTTGCTGGGCGCGGAGGCGCTCGGGGTCACCTCCGCGCCCGCGTTCGTCTTCTTGCCGTCGTCCTTCAGCGCCCCGGTCGCGTACAGCGTCAGGCCGCCCGCCAGGACCACGCCGAGGACCGACGCGATCACGGAATTGCGCAGGTGCGCCTTGCGTCGCGCTTCCGAGCGCCGCTGCTGCTGCCGCAAGAACTTCTCCCGGGCGAGCTGCCGCCGCCGCTGTTCCTGGGTGACCACGGGGTTTTCTCCTCATGCGTCTCGTACGCCGACCGGTACGGGTGCGTCTGGTGTGACGACCGTCTGTGTGTGCCCCGTACCGTATATGGGTTCGCTGAGGAATCGGCGGCGCCGGTAGGCTCTGACCCCAGAGCCAGTCACTCCCCGTACGACTGAACGAAGGACGATCGTGCTGATTGCCGGGTTCCCCGCAGGGTCCTGGGGGACCAACTGTTATCTGGTCGCCCCCGCCGCGGGTGAGGAGTGCGTGATCATCGACCCGGGACACCAGGCCGCCCAGGGAGTCGAGGACGCTCTCAGGAAGCATCGGCTCAAGCCCGTCGCGGTCGTCCTCACCCACGGCCACATCGACCACGTGGCCTCGGTCGTCCCGGTGTGCGGCGCGCACGACGTACCGGCGTGGATCCACCCCGAGGACCGGTTCATGATGAGCGACCCGGAGAAGGCGCTCGGGCGTTCCATCGGGATGCAGTTGATGGGCGAGCTGACCGTGGGCGAGCCGGACGACGTCAAGGAGTTGACCGACGGAGCGAAGCTGGAGCTGGCCGGTCTGGAGCTGACCGTCGCACACGCGCCCGGTCATACCAAGGGGTCGGTGACCTTCGGCCTGCCCGAGGCGGCGGACATCCCGCCGATCATGTTCTCGGGCGACCTGCTGTTCGCCGGCTCCATCGGACGCACCGACCTGCCCGGCGGTGACATGGCCGAGATGCTCGACTCGCTGGCCCGCGTGTGCCTGCCGCTCGACGACTCGACCGTGGTGCTGTCCGGCCACGGCTCCCAGACGACCATCGGCCAGGAGCGCGCCACCAACCCGTATCTGCGGCAAGTGGCGGCGGGCGCCCAAGAGCGCAGCGCCGAGCCTGCTCCCCGACGAGGAATGTGACGAGAGACTTTCCGTGAGCACCTTCAAGGCCCCCAAGGGCACGTACGACCTGATCCCGCCGGACTCCGCCAAGTACCTGGCGGTGCGCGAGGCGATCGCGGCGCCGCTGCGCAACTCCGGCTACGGCTACATCGAGACGCCCGGTTTCGAGAGCGTGGAACTCTTCGCGCGCGGGGTCGGTGAGTCCACCGACATCGTGACGAAGGAGATGTACGCCTTCGAGACCAAGGGCGGCGACAGGCTCGCCCTGCGCCCCGAGGGCACGGCCTCCGTGCTGCGCGCCGCCCTGGAGGCCAACCTGCACAAGGCG
>CBFHCJ010000818.1:0-2157 GCA_965654005.1 uncultured Streptomyces sp.
CCGCTACCGCCGCCGCCACGGCACCCGCCCCACCCCCGAACACGCGGGGGAGGGGGCGGGGCGGTTGGCTTCCTGGCCTAGTTGGTGGTGGTCTCCGTCTCCTCCCGCTCGGTGATCTTGGCGCGGATGCCCTTGTGCGGGCTTCCCGTCCGTCCGCCGTTCCCGTCGAGCCGCGTGTATCCGGCCTCCTTCAGCGCCTCGTCCACGCCTTCCCAGACTGCGGCGGACAGGGGGCCCTCGTTGAACTTGACGCCCTCGGGCGCGTCGATGAGCACAGCCCGGATGTCCTCGCGGACCGTGCCGCGACCGTTGGCGAACACCATGCGGGCCTGCTTCGAACCGTAGGCGGCGGTCACGATGACCATCTTCGGGCCGTTGGTGCGCTTCTTCGGCTGGGGCTTCGGAGCGGGCGGTGCGGCGGCCTGCTCCACTGGTACAGCGGCACGGTCGCAGTACGACCAGTGCCCCGGGGTGCAGGTGGCCGGGGTCTGCGGGCTCCCGAGCCCCTTGCCCCACATCCGGCCGCAGCGCTGGCACTGCTTGCCCTCGTGCTCACCGGCCGCCGCAGCGTGCTCACGGATCACCTCCAGCGTGCCAGGCCAGTCCTTGCCCACACCCACAGCCGTGCCTGTCGCATTGACGGTGCGCACCTGGAAATGCAGGTCCGTGACCTCCCGCCCGGTAACCATCCGCACCCGGTACACCCGTCCGCACGAGTTGGTGAAACTCCACTCGCTTTCGGGCAGCTTGAGCATCTGCTCGCCCTCAGCCAGCAGGGCCCGCAGGCGCTCGGGGATGTCGGCGGACCCTTCCGCCTCCGCCGGGGCCTGGTCCTGGTCATCGGGGACGGCTGCGGTCACACCGCGCATGAGCGCCTTGGCGTCGGCGATGCTCGGCGTACGGTCACGCTCCAGATAGCGCGCCATGTCCCCGGCGCTCATGCGCGCCTTGACATCGGAGTAGTCCACCGGCTGCCTGCCCACGTGGCCGTCTTCGAACGTCGCATCTGCGGCGGTCATGACCGCCTTCGGAGCAAGGCGCAGGTTCCACGCCACCGTAAGAGTCTTCTTGTTGACCCGCAGTACCTCGTACCAAGATCCGAGGGAGCGCACGAAATCGCCCTTGGTGAAGTCGGCGGCTCCCCACACCTTGAACCCCTCGGCCTCGGCCTGGGCGACGATGGACCCCCAATAGCCGATCTCCTCGCTCAGCTCCTCGTGCCGCCGCGCGAGTTCGACCACCACGGCCGGCGAAAGCCGCTGGCTGTATCCGTTGTTCGACTCGCCCCGCTGCCACCGGGCGACTCCCCGGCGCTCCGCCTCCTTCTTCTCGATCCTGCGCAGCGTGCGGGCCGGATCCTTCCGGTGCTCCGCGTACGCCCCCGACGCCTCCGCCCGCTGTGCCCAGTAATTGGCACGCTCCCGCTCGGAAATGGACTTGCGCATTGCGTTGTGCATGCGCTCCTGATCCCGCCGGGCACGGCCTTCGCTGTGGTGTCCGACAAGGATGGGCTGACCCATCCAGAACCGCTCGCTGATCTGGTCCGACCGCTGACGGGACGCGTCCGACGATGCGGCGGCGCTGCCCGCCCGGTTCTCGAACCGTTCGGCGCGGTTCTCGGCCCGCCCCTCGCGGTCGGCCTCGGCGTCGGCGAACGTGCGCCGCTCGTCCTCGTTGATCACCACGCAGACGGTGAACCCGAGCTCGCGGATCGCCTTGGCCGCCGGGTCGATCTTGTATCGGTCGGCTGACGAGTCGCGGGAGTGCGTGAGTCCCAGGCATCCCAGGGAGCGGAACGGCCGCCATCCGTACGACCGGATCGCGTCGAAGATGCCGTCTCCCTTGCGGGAGCCTTCCAACAGGGTGCCGTCGGCTCGGGTGTGGGTGATCACGATGTCAGCCTCGTCGGGCGGGCAATCGCCCTCCCACGGCGGGGCCGGGAATGCCGCGTTCACCGACTCGGCGCATACCCCGGTCAGACCACCGCCGGAGTACAGGGGGGTGTTCTCCTGGCCGCAGTCGGGGCAAGTGCCGTCGCCGGTGAAGGCGAGCGTCACAGTCCGGCGCCGGTTGTCGACCGGCGCGGTCGCCTCGGTCTGAGTGGTGCTCACGCTGTCGTGCTCCTTGGTGTTGAAGGTTTGGGGCTGTCGTCCGGGG
>CBFHCJ010000819.1:0-2134 GCA_965654005.1 uncultured Streptomyces sp.
GCCCACGACGCCGACCGGATCGCCGTGGTCATCGACGGCCGGGTGGCCGAGCTTGGCAGCCACCACGAGCTGGTCGACCGTGAGGACGGCGAGTACGCCGCGCTCTGGCGGGCCTGGACCTCGTGATCTGCGCTTCCGGCGGCCTCGTCGACGTATCGGGCGGGCATCCCAGCATGCCGCCATGGGCAAGGAGTTCAGGGTCAGGGGGCGCTCACGCCAGAGACATGGAGGTTTTTTTCGGCGGCTGCTGAGGCATCTGGTACCACCCCGACTGCCCGGCGGGCGTCGAGAATTACCGCACCAGAGGTGCACCATGCATCCACTGGCGTGCTGCGTACCGAGAGGCGACGAATGTCAGCTCGCAGCCTTGTAGAGGGCCCCGGTTCGCGATCAGCCGGTGTAGATCATCGGAGCAACGGCGGGATCCTCCGAGGGGAGCTCGGTGAACCCGTACTTCTCACAGAACTCCTTGGTCAGGTAGCCGTTGGCCCGCAAGTCTAGGACTGCGGTCTTGCCCTGCCGCTGGATATACGTCCGCGACTCCTTCAGCAAGTGCCGGGCGATCCCGTAGTCGTGGGCCTGCGGCTTGACGAGCAGCCTGCCGATGGCCAACAGCTCGCCGAGGGGCTGTCGAGCGCACTCGGCCAAGCCCGGAGTCACGGACGCCCCGGTGGGGCGGTAGATCTGCACGTGGCCGACCACGTTCTTCGTCGGCGCAACGTGCACCGGCGCCATGTCATAGACCCAGGACTGCTCGGGAGCGTCCATCTCGAGCCAGGCTCTCCAGTCTCCGCCTGACATGACACTCGCGGGACACCCCAGCGCCGCCATGATGGCGCACAGCCGGTCGAGATCTTCCGGACGTCTTTCACGGATCATCGTGCGACACCCTACGTCGACGACGTGCAGCCCGCCCGGACGACGGTTGATTCAGACCGACTCACCGATCCGGCCGGCTTCTTGTCACTCGAGGAGATGCAGCGAGTCGGACGAGGCGCCCATGCGGTTCCTTGACCCGTAGACATCCGTTGAACGCCCGGATCTCGATGAGCGGGCGCGGCGCCATGGTCTGGCGCGCTCCACAGCTGCAGAGTTCGACGCGTTGAGCGCTGACCGCCTCAAGTGCTCGAAACAGCACGGATTCTCGGCACCAGTTCCGTGCAGAGGCCGCCTGTGCGTGGCCTTGATGTCGGTGTGTCGATGATCGCCGACTCGGAGTCCGTGCCTCACAATGGCTTGCGGGTCGACCCCTTGGCGCTCGAAGGGCTCGCCACTCGAGTGGCCGAAAGGGGCACTGCATGCGGGCCATCGTGCTGAGCGGCGCCTTGGCGCTGGTCTGTACCTTGCTGGGGACCCGCTTGGCCATAGGTTGGCTCACACGGCGCGGCTTTGGCCAACCGATCCGCGATGACGGTCCGACGACGCACCACGTCAAGCGGGGTATACCGACTCTGGGCGGAGTCGTCATCGTGCTCGGCGCGACGGCGGCGTACCTGATGGCGACGATTCTGACGGGGAATCGCCCAAGCGCCAGCGCGTGGCTGCTGGTCCTGCTGTTCGCAGGTTGTGGCCTGGTGGGCTTCCTCGATGACTTCATCAAGGTCCACAGACAACACAACCAGGGCCTGCGCAGTAGCGCCAAGATGGCTGGTCAGACCGTGGTCGCATTGGGCTTCGGGATCCTCGCGACCCGCTTTTTCGCCGACGACCAGGGGATCCGGCCGGCCTCTCAGTTCATCTCCACGACACAAGACTGGGGAATCAAGCTGCCGTTGGTCGTGGTCTTGCTGGTGATCTGGTTCATCGTCACCGCAACCTCGAACGGCGCCAACCTTACCGACGGCGCCGACGGCCTCCTCACCGGCACCTCAGCGATGGTGTTCGGGGCCTACACGCTGATCAACATTTGGCAGAACAACCAGCTGTGTGGTTCCTCGCGGCCCACCCTGGTGGAGTCGCAGTGTTATCAGGTGCGTGATCCGCTGGACCTCGCCGTCTTCGCTGCGGCCATCACGGGTGCGTGCGTTGGCTTCTTGTGGTGGAACGCCAAACCGGCCCGGATCATCATGGGGGACGTCGGTTCGCTGGCCATCGGGGGAGCGCTTGCGGGCTTGGCGATCATGTCCCGCACCGA
>CBFHCJ010000820.1:0-2070 GCA_965654005.1 uncultured Streptomyces sp.
TCCCCGTTCAGGGCTCGACGCTCGTTCGCGGCGCGGCGACCAGAGTGGCGAAGGCGGGCGTCTTCAGGGCCGCGGTCAGCTGGTCGACCCACGGCGGGAGGCGCACGAGGCCGGCCCTCGGCCAGTGGCCGTGACCAAGTACGCCGAACGCCGGACGCGCGGCCGGACGCGGGAACTTCTCCGAGCTGACCGGGCGGATCCGCTCCGGATTGAGGCCGCTGAGACGGAAGGTCTCACATGCCAGGCCGTACCACGTGGTGTGGCCCGCCGCCGTGCCGTGGTAAATGCCCGCCGGTGCCCGCCCAGCCAGGGCGGCACGGCCGAGGGCGGCCAACTGCCGGGCGAGCACGCGGGACCAAGTCGGCTGGCCGTGCTGGTCGGCCACCACGTCCAGGGTCTCGTGCCGAGTGGCGAGTTCAAGCATCGTGGTCACGAAGTTGGGGCCGTGTGCGCCATAGAGCCAGGCGGTGCGCACGATGTAGCCGGTGCGCGGCAGCAGTTCGACGACTGCCCGCTCCCCGGCCAGTTTGCTCCGCCCGTACGCATTGAGGGGCCTGGTCGGTGCGTCTTCGGGGTACGGCTGACGGACATCCCCCGGGAACACGTAGTCGGTGGAGATGTGCAGCAGGAGTGCGCCGCCGCCCGCGCAGGCCCGTGCGAGGTTGCGGACACCTGTGCCGTTAACGGCTGTGGCCGCCGCCTGGGCCTGTTCGGCGCGGTCGACGTCCGTCCAGGCGGCGCAGTTGACGACCACGTGGTGACCGGCGACTGCCGCTTGCACGCTCGTCGGTTCGGTGATGTCGAGCTGGTCACGGGTCAGCCCTGTCACCGCCGAGTCCGGATCGGCGGTGAGTTCGGCCAGCATGTCCCGGCCGAGCATCCCACCCGCACCGGTCACCAGCCAGTTCGTGGTCATCGCAGCTCGGCCCTCGCCTTGAGCGGCTCCCACCAGGAGCGGTGTGCGCGGTACCAGGCGACCGTGGCGGCCAGGCCCTCCGTGAAGGACACCCGCGGGGCGTAGCCGAGCTCTTCCCGGATCTTGCTGTCGTTCAGCGAGTAGCGCAGGTCGTGGCCCTTGCGGTCGGCCACGTACGCGACTTGGTCCCAGCCGGCGCCTACCGCGTCCAGCAGCAGGCCCGTGAGCTTTTGGTTGCTCAGACCGGTCCCGCCGCCGATGTTGTAGACCTCCCCTGCCCGGCCTCCGTGCAGGACCATGTCGATGCCCCGGCAGTGGTCGGAGACGTGCAGCCAGTCGCGGATGTTGCGGCCATCTCCCTACAGGGGAATCGTCTTCCCGTCGAGCAGGTTGGTGATGAAGAGTGGGATGACCTTCTCAGGGTACTGGTACGGACCGTAGTTGTTGGAGCACCGGGTGATCACGACGTCCAGGCCGTGGGTGCGCTGGTAGGCGAGCGCCAGCAGGTCGGAGCCCGCCTTCGAGGCGGAGTACGGGGAGTTCGGCGTCAGGGGCCACCCCTCGGTCCATGAGCCCTCGCTGATCGAGCCGTAGACCTCGTCGGTGGACACGTGCACGAAGCGGGCAACGCTGTGCCGTTTGGCCGCGTCCAGAAGCACCTGCGTGCCCATCACATTGGTGCGGACGAGAGGAGCGGCTCCGTCGATCGACCGGTCCACATGCGACTCGGCGGCGAAATGGACCACCGCGTCCTGCCCAGCCGTCACCTGGTCGACCACGTCCGGGTCGCAGATGTCGCCACGGACGAACGTTTAGTCCGGATGTTCCGCCACCGGTGCCAGATTAGCCTCGATCCCCGAGTAAGTGAGTTTGTCGAGGACAGTGATCCGCTCTGTCGGATCCGAGTTCAGCCGCCGACGGACGTATTCCGAACCGATGAATCCAGCGCCGCCGGTCACGAGGATACGCATATTTCTCCGAGTTTTCTTGCGCCCGGCTCGCACCTGCACCACTTACGCTACTGAGAGACGCGACATCTTTTCCCGGAATGCAGACCAGGTCACGCTGGTGCTGTCGATTCTATATGGCGCGGGCAGAACGCGGACGGTGCCCGCAACGCCGAAGCCTCGCGGGCCCCCTCCCTCAATACCAAG
>CBFHCJ010000821.1:0-2067 GCA_965654005.1 uncultured Streptomyces sp.
CGTCTCCTGCGACTCCGCCGCAACCGAGCGCGTGATGATCAACGCCTATCGCTGGGCGCAGGGCTCGAAGACGTACGGTGATCAGATTCGTGCCTACCGGCAGATGCTGATCAATCACGAGGTCGGCCACCGCCTCGGCTTCCAGCACGTCACCTGCGACAAGGACGGTGACCTCGCCCCGGTCATGCAGCAGCAGACCAAGTTCCTCGACCACAACGGAATCCACTGCCGGGCCAATCCCTGGCCGTACCCCGGGAGTTGACGAGCACGGAGCCGCTCCATCACGAGAAGTAGTCACTTGATCTCGTAGCGCGACTGAACGCGACGCGTGCTGGAAAGTTACGACGGTTCACCCCTTTTGGTGGCGCGACGGACAACCGTCCATCGCGCCACCGTCATGTCCGCATACGTTCGTCCCGCTGCGAGCCGCCGGGCAACGGCGGCTCCCCAGACGGGAGATCGGGGGTGCGTTCGTGCGCATCGGACTGCTGACGGAGGGTGGCTATCCGTATGCGAGCGGTGACGCCAGGCTCTGGTGCGACCGGCTCGTGCGCGGGCTGGGGCAGCACGAGTTCGACATCTACGCGCTCAGCCGCAGCGAGCGGCAGGAGACCGAGGGCTGGGTCCCGCTGCCGCCCCAGGTCGGCATGGTCCGTACGGCACCCCTGTGGAGCGCGGAGGACGACGGCGTCACCCATGGGCGCCGAGCGCGACGGCGGTTCGCCGAGGCGTACGGGGAACTGGCCGCCGCGCTGTGCAGGGCACCGGGGCCAGGGACGCCCCAGGACGCGCCCGGACCGGTCGGTTTTGAGGCGGACCGTTTCGGCAACGCCCTGTACGCGCTCGCCGAACTCGCCCGCGACGAGGGCGGACTGGGCGGCGCACTGCGCTCCGAGACCGCCGTACGCGCGCTGGAACGCGCCTGCCGCGCACCGGGCGCCCTCCGGGCGGCGCGTGCGGCGCGCGTCCCCGAACTGCTCGAGGTGGCCGCGCACATCGAACGCGCCCTGCGCCCCCTTTCACTCGACTGGTACGAGGACGACGGGCTCGGCTCGGTCGACCTCTGCCATGCCACAACGGGCGGCGCCGCGGCCCTGTCCGGCCTCCTCGCCCGGCACTTCGCGGGAGTCCCGCTGCTGGTCACCGAGTACGGCGTGCAGTTGCGGGCGCACTACCTGGGGGCGTCGGACAGAGCTCCCGCGGTGCGTGCGCTGCTCGCCTCCTTCCACCGCCGACTGGCCGCCGAGGTGTACCGGTGGGCAGCGTGCGTCACACCCGGCAACACCCACACCCGCCGCTGGCAGGAGCGGTGCGGCGCCGACCGGGCCAAGCTGCGCACGGTCTACCCCGGCATGGAGGCGTCCCGCTTCACGGAGGTGGGCGAGTCGGCCGACTGCGCGGACCCGTCCACGCTGGTCTGGGTCGGCCGCATCGAACCCACCAAGGACCTGATCTCCCTGCTCCACGCCTTCGCGGAGATCCGCAAGGAGGAACCGAAGGCACGGCTGCGGATCGTCGGGGCCGCGGCCGACGCCGACGGCACGGACTACCTCGGGCACTGCAGGGCGCTGGCCGCACAGCTCTTCCCCGACGAGGCGGAAGGCGTGCACGCCGTCGGCGACAACCCGGTGTCCTTCGAGGAGATCGGCACCCCGGAGCTGCCCGACCTGGCGGAGGCGTACGCGGCCGGGGCGGTCGTCGTCCTGTCGAGTGTCGTCGAAGGGTTTCCGATCAGCCTGGTGGAGGCCATGTTCTGCGGGCGGGCGACGGTGTCCACGGACGTGGGCACGGTCGTGGAGGTCATCGGCGGTACGGGCCTCGTGGTCCCACCGCGTAACCCGCGGGCGCTCGCCGAGGCGTGCCTGGCTCTGCTGCGCGACCCCGAGCGCCGTGAGCGCCTGGGCGCGGCTGCCCGCGCGCGAGCCCTCGAACTGTTCACGGTCGAGCAGAACGTCGCGGCGTTTCGCGGTATTTACCTGGAGATCGTGTCGCACTCTCCGGTACGGCGGGTGCTCGTCGACGACACGGGCGAACCGCTGCCCTTCGGAGCACCGGCGGAGGCCCACC
>CBFHCJ010000822.1:0-2034 GCA_965654005.1 uncultured Streptomyces sp.
CCTCGGCGTAACGTACGGCGGCTTCCAGGAGCGAATCGCCGCGCTGCTTCGGGAAGTGGGCAGCTTCAGGGCCCGCGATGGTCTCTTCCACGATGAGCTCAACTCTAGCCGTCACCGGGGGTTACGCCCGCTCCTTCGCCGCCGTCCGCTGTCCGAGG
The DNA here is from genome assembly GCA_965654005.1 of uncultured Streptomyces sp. Classification (GTDB taxonomy): domain Bacteria; phylum Actinomycetota; class Actinomycetes; order Streptomycetales; family Streptomycetaceae; genus Streptomyces. The sequence goes on from CBFHCJ010000822.1 coordinate 159, forward strand.
AACGGTTTATGGGCAAGTCCTTTTGTCCTGCATGCGCGGGGAGGAGCACCGTCTCGTGAGTGGGGCGCATGGATGCACGGGTGGGGGCGCGCAAGAGGATCGGCAGCGTGGGCTGGGTAACCACGTGTGGGGTACCGCATCAGCCTTTACCCCGGCAATCCTCGTATGTCTCGCATTAGTGGTATGTCCACGGGGCATTGATCTTCAAGGCCGGATCTTTTCGGTCCACGGGAAGGCGTCTTCCGAGGTCCGGCCGTTGAAGACACGTCAACTCGGTGCGTGGCAAGGCACCGCAGCCACAGGGGGTACGCCATGGCCGCAAGGCCTCTCGTCGCGCGGCAGCCGAACGAACGGTTGCAGGCGCTCATTCAGGAAGCGGGCTGCTCCAACGCCGGGCTCGCCCGCCGGGTCAACATGTGCGGCGCGGAACACGGCCTCGATCTGCGCTACGACAAGACGTCCGTGGCCCGCTGGCTGCGCGGTCAGCAGCCGCGCGGGCGGGCCCCGGCGATCATCGCCGAGGCGCTCGGCCGCAAGCTGGGGCGTACGGTCACGATCGACGAGATCGGCATGGCCAACGGCAAGAACCTCGCGTCGGGCGTGGGCCTGCAGTTCTCGCCGACGGTGCTCGGCGCCATCGAGCAGGTCTGCGAGCTGTGGCGCAGCGACGTCGGCCGCCGGGATTTCCTGTCCGGCTCCTCGGTCGCCGCCTCGGCGCTCGTCGAACCGAGCCGAGACTGGCTGATCTCCGGGCCGGACCAGCAGGTCGCGCGCTCGGCCGGGCCACGGGTGGGGACGTCGGACGTGGCGGCGGTGCGCGCGATGACCCAGGCGCTGGTCGAACTGGACCACCAGTACGGCAGCGGGCACGTACGCCCGGTCGTCGTGCACTACCTCAACAGCGTCGTCTCCGGGCTGCTGGCGGGCTCGTACCGCGAGCCCGTCGGGCGTGAACTCTTCGCCGCGGTCGCGCGGTTGACGGAACTCGCCGGGTACATGGCCATCGACACCGGTCAGCCGGGACTCGCTCAGCGGTACTACATCCAGGCCCTGCGGCTGGCCCAGGCGGCGGGAGACCGGGGGTACGGCGGTTACGTACTGGCCGCCTCCATGAGTCACCTCGCGGCACAACTCGGAAACCCCCGGGAGATCGCCCAGTTGGCACGCGCGGCGCAGGAAGGGGCGCGTGGGCGGGTGACTCCGCGCGCGGAGTCGATGTTCTACGCCGCCGAGGCACGCGGGCACGCCCTGATGGGCGACGTGCGCGCCGCGCAGATCGCGTCAGGGCGTGCGGTCACGGCACTGGAGGCGGCCGATGCGGCGTCCGGGGACGACGCGGCGTGGATCGCCCACTTCGACCAGGCGTATCTGGCGGACGAACTGGCGCACTGCCACCGGGACCTTGGTCAGCCCGAGGTGGCGGCGCGGCACGCGGAGGAGTCCCTCGCCGGACACCCCGAGTCCCGGGCCCGGCGCCGGGCGATCGGCCTGGTGCTGCTCGCCACCGCGCAGGTGCAGCAGCGGGAGGTGGAACAGGCCTGCCACACGGGTCTGAAGGCCGTGGAACTGCTCGGCACGCTGCGGTCCAATCGTGGCGCCGAGTATCTGGAGGACCTCCAGCAGCGGTTGGAGCCGTTTCGGGAGGAGGCGGTGGTACGGGAGTTCGGGGCGCGGCTGGAGTCGGCGGCGGCGTAGGGCTCCGCCCGGGGGTGGGTGTGCCGTTGGGGGGCTCCGCCCGGGGGTGGGTGTGCGTCGCGGGGCTCCGCCCGGTGGGTCTGCCGTCGCGGGGCTCCGCCCCGGCCCTCGGGGGATGACGCCGTGGCGACGGGGCCGTCCACGCCGTGCTGACCTCGCGTGGCAGCGCCCGCGGTGCCGG
>CBFHCJ010000823.1:0-2031 GCA_965654005.1 uncultured Streptomyces sp.
GCACCGTGCCGCGGGCCACGGCGGCCGGGGGGCACGTCGCCGCGGCCGCCGCGGAGGCCGCCGTGACCGCGGCCGGCGACGCACTGGAGGCGGCGGACCGCGGCGACGACGACGCGCAGTTCGTCGTGGACGGCGCCGAGGACCACGAATTGCTCTGGTATGCGACGCAGGAAATTCCGAATCTGGTCGGACTGGGCGACTGACCTGGTCTTCTCCGGCGCCCAGAGCCGGGGAGCCGATGATTGTCAGTGGTGCCGGGTACGTTTTGAGGCATGGGGACGTACGGAAGCGCGCACATCGTCTGGGACTGGAACGGGACGCTGTTCCACGACAACGACGCGATCATCGGGGCGACGAACGCGGCGTTCGCCGAGCTGGGCCTCGAGCCCATCACGCTGGAGCGGTACCGGGCCCTTTACTGCGTGCCGGTGCCGAAGTTCTACGAGCGGCTGATGGGCCGACTGCCGACGGATGTCGAGTGGGAGGTCATGGACGATGTCTTCCACCGGTACTACGCGGAGCACCGGATCCGGTGCGGGCTCACCGAGGGCGCGGTGGAACTGCTCGCGGGGTGGCGGTCGACGGGCCGCAGCCAGTCGCTCCTGAGCATGTACGTGCACGACGAACTCGTCCCGCTGGTCCGGGGGTTCGGGATCGAGTCGCACTTCATACGGGTGGAGGGGCGCACCGGTCCCTCGGGCGGCAGTAAGGCCGAGCACATGGTCCGGCACATACGCGCGCTCCACGGCGTCGAGCCGACGCGCACGGTGGTGATCGGGGACGCCGCCGATGACGCGGTCGCCGCCCGGCACGTCGGAGCGCGGGTGGTGCTGTACTCCGGAGGCTCGCACAGCCGCGCCAGCCTCGAGGAGGTCGGCGTCCCGGTGGCCCACACCCGGGAGGCGGCGGTTGCGGCGGCCGCGCGGCTGGCGGCGTGACCGCCTGTGGCGCCCGCTGGGTTGTTCCCCCGCGGGCGCCGCAGTGGTGGACGTGACCTCAGGTCACCGGAGCCTTGGCCCGCAGCACCGTCAGGAACTCGCGCATCCAGCCGGAGTGGTCCGGCCAGGCGCGGGACGAGACGAGGGTGCCGTCGACGACCGCCTCGGCGTCCTGGTAGGTGGCACCGGCCGCCTGCATGTCCAGTTCCAGGGCGGGGTAGGCCGTGACGCGCCGACCGCGCAGGGCGTCGACCGCGGCGGTGAGCAGGGGGCCGTGGCAGATCTGGGCGACCGGCTTGTCGGTGTCGAAGAACGACTTGAGGATCTTGCGGAGTTCGGGATCGTTGCGGAGGTATTCCGGGGCCCGCCCGCCCGGGATGACGAGGGCGACGTAGTCACCCGGGTCCACCTCGGAGAAGGCGAGGTCCGCCGGCCAGGTGTAGCCGGGCTTCTCGGTGTAGGTGTCGAAGCCGGGTTCGAAGTCGTGGACGACGAAGCGAAGTTGCTTGCGGGTGGGGGCCGCGACGTGGACCTCGTAGCCCTCCTCGCGCAGGCGCTGATAGGGGTACAGGACCTCCAGTGATTCGGCCGCGTCGCCGGTGACGATCAGGACCTTCTGCGTCATGTTCGGTGCGCTCCCCTCGGTCGTGCGGGTGGCTCCGCCGGGTACTACTGGCAACGTTGCCGTGGCCGAGCGCGCTTGCCAAGGGGCGGCGTACTGCCTCGAACGCTCGTACGGCCATGGCGCTGCTCGTAGAGCCATGCTCGCACCGAAGCCCCTGCATGGCATCGTCCCCTTCGCCCCTGTGCAGAACGTCAAAGTTCGACCCCCTGTTTTGTACACATACGGCTCATGACGTGCCCCCCGTGAGGAGCGATAGCCTTGTGGCGTGATCAGCGCGATACCTCGCGGGGACATCGTCGTCCCTGCCCTGCGCCCGGTGAGCACGGACGACATCCGTGACCGGGCGGCGGTCGCTGGTCTTCACAGGCGGGGCCGGTCGGGAAGGGCGCCGCAGGCGCCCGGCAGGGCAACCGGGGCGCCGGGGACGCCGGAGGCGCACTGCGCGCCGGGAGCAGCGTCGCAGTCGCC
>CBFHCJ010000824.1:0-2029 GCA_965654005.1 uncultured Streptomyces sp.
ACGCGGGTCAGCCCGCCGAGCACCCCGGACAGCTCGGAGCGGTACATGCCGCCCAACTCCGCGATGCGGAGCGGGAGTTCTCGGTAACTGTGGGATCGGGAGCGGTAGATCAGGGCGTGGTGGGGGCACAGGCTGGGGCGCAGCACGACCTGCTCGCCGCCCAGGTCCATGGGCGGGAACATGTCCTCGCTGTAGTGCGCCCAGTGCCCGGAGACCTCGTAGAGCTCACGTTTGCCGAGCACCGGCGAGTACACGTGCCGGTAGCCCGCGCGGCGCTCCAGGTCCCGTACGTACTCCTCCAGCGCGTGCCGTACGACGGCGCCGTCGGGCAGCCAGTACGGCAGGCCCGCGCCCATCAGTGGGTCGGTGTCGAACAGGTCGAGGTCGCGGCCGAGGCGGCGGTGGTCGTGCATCGTGGGTCTCCTCTCAGGGGGGCGAGTGGGACCTCACGGCGAAGCCCCGGGGCACTCGCCCCGGGGCGTCGGACTTGGTCAGCAGTCAGCGCGCCGGGACACTCTCCGGCGTCGTCGTGTACATGTGGGCGCGCTGCATACCAGGAACGCTAGCAGGGGGCTTACGGGCGCGCGCGGTATTTTCCGGCGGCCATGCCGTTTCCATATCGACCGTTCGGAGGGGCGGGCGGCAGGGCGGCAGGGGCAGGGCAGGCACGCTCTCCCAAAAGGACCAGCGGCTTCGCGGGCGTGGTGCGGTCTCGCGGGCCGGGGACGGTGCGGCCTGACGGGCGGGCGTGCGCTCCCGTGCGGGGGCGGGTCAGTCGTCGCTGGTGGGGGAGGGCGGGGCGGTTTCCGGGGTAGCGGACGGCAGGTTCTCTCGTGCGGTAGGGGACGGCAGGTTCTCGGGTGCGGGTTCGGTCCACAGCTCGGGAGGGGCCTCGGGGACGGGCGTCGCTGCGGCCCCGTGGGCCGGTGAGGACGTGTCATGGTGTGTCGCCGTCGGTTCGTCCTGGTGCGCCGGTGACGGTGCGAGGCTCTGTACGGGCGTCGGCGGTACGGGCTTCGGCGCGGCCTCGGCCGGTGGTGTCTGTGCGGCCGGGGCGGACCGCGCCCCGTCGTGCTCCTGCTGTGCCCGCTCCAGGAACCGCAGCAGTTCCACCGGGAACGGCAGTACGAGCGTGGAGTTCTTCTCGGCCGCGACGGCCACCACGGTCTGCAGCAGCCGAAGCTGGAGTGCGGCGGGCTGCTCGGACATCACCCCCGCGGCCTCCGCCAGCTTCTTCGACGCCTGGAGCTCCGCGTCCGCGTTGATGATGCGTGCCCGGCGTTCGCGGTCGGCCTCCGCCTGGCGGGCCATCGACCGCTTCATCGTGTCCGGCAGGGATACGTCCTTGATCTCCACGCGGTCGATCTGCACGCCCCAGCCGATGGCCGGGCTGTCGATCATCAGTTCCAGGCCCTGGTTGAGCTTCTCCCGGTTGGAGAGCAGGTCGTCCAGATCGCTCTTGCCGATGATCGAGCGCAGCGAGGTCTGCGCCATCTGCGAGACCGCGAACCGGTAGTCCTCGACACGGATGAGCGCGTTCGCCGCGTCGACCACCTTGAAGTAGACGACGGCGTCCACGCGTACGGTCACGTTGTCCCGGGTGATGCCCTCCTGGGCGGGGATGGGCAGCGTCACGATCTGCATGTTGACCTTGTGCAGATGGTCGACCATGGGAATGATCACTGTGAAGCCGGGCGGCCGGGGTGACCCGAGGAGCCGCCCGAAGCGGAAGACCACCCCGCGTTCGTACTGCTTGACGATCCGTGCTGCCGCGGAGAGGTACACGAGTCCGGCGGCACCGGCCGCCACGAGCGCACCCAGCAGCTCCTGAAACATGACGACCCCCTCGTCGAGAGGCCCGGTATATCTGCACTTGCCACGATAGATCCGTCGGAGCCCACGAAGCGAGGGACGGCGCCCGAAGGGCTAGGGACGGCGCCCGTACGGCGGGGACGGCGCCCGTACGGCGAGGGCACGCACGGCCAGGAGGGCCGCCCGCACCGCGGGAGCGCGCCGCCCGCACGGCGAC
>CBFHCJ010000825.1:0-1993 GCA_965654005.1 uncultured Streptomyces sp.
GAGCACTCCGACGAGCACCCCCGAGAAGGCCGCGGCACCCAGGACGACCGTCGTGCCCTGCGGGGTCAGCCCGAGTCGTCGCAGCCGGTGCGCGAGGTGGTCGGGGCCGCCGCGCAGCAGCGGGCGCCCGGCGAGCCACCGGGAGAGGAGGACGCAGACGGCGTCGGCGCTGGCGAGGGCGGTCAGCGCGAACAGCACGCCCGCACTGGTCGCGGCACCGTACCCGCCGCGGGTGAGCACCGCGGCCGAGGCGAGCACAAAGCCGGTGAAGAGGGAACCACAGGCCCCCAGACCGATCCGGGCGGGGCGCGGCCCCGCCTTCAGGAGGAAGCCGACGAGGGCCGCGGCGAGCACGCTCAGCAGGACCACGAGCCCGTCCATCACCTCGACGGCGGCACACACACCCACCCCGCACGGGGTGACCACGCCCACCGCGGCGGCCGGCCCGTCCGCGCGGTCGAGCCCCCGGAAGGCGACGGCGACGAAGACGATCCAGGCCACGGCCGACAGCCCGATGGCAGGCCCGAGGCGGCCGTACGGCACGACACAGGCCGCCGCCACGGCCGTACCGGCGACCAGGAACCTCGTTCTCAGCCGCCACACGTCGGCCACCAGCCCGAGCGCGGCGACGGCGGCTCCGGCGGCCAACAGGTCCCCGGCGGGCCCGAGCCGGGTGCCTCCCATCCGGTCCCCGACCACGGCGACCGTCCCGGCGACGAGGACGACGCCCACGCCTCCGAGCGGCGGCACCGGCCGCGCCCGTCTGCGGTCCGCGCTGGTACGCCTCCGGAGCAGCGCCGCGAGCACGGCGGCGAGGAGGAGGGCGAGCAGGGCACTGATGGCGGCGGCGATCCCATAGAGCACGGCCCTAAGCTAAAGCCGAATGTCATGATTTGCGTTGAATGATGAGATCATTGCGGCGCGCCGCGCCCCACTCGGCCAGGCCCGTCTCAGCGACGCAGATCACCAAACCGCTGGCTACAGTGCGCGGGAAGATACAGGTAGTCTCGAACAGGCTGCATAAGTTACCGCTTAGTAAGCAAACTGGGCAGTCAATCAGCAATCAACTCGAAGAACCGCCTCGCAGGCCCGAGGAGCCCCCATGCAACTCGCCGCGATCATCGTGTCGCTGGTACTGACCGTGGTCGGCGTCGCGCTGCTCGCACGCGCCATCGGCCAGTTCGTCCGGTATTTCAAGCTCGGCCAGCCCGTCCCGGCCGGCAGCCGGACCGACAATCCCTACCAGCGCAGCGTGACCCTGGTCAGGGAGTTCCTCGGCCACACGCGGATGAACCGCTGGGGGATCGTGGGCTTCGCCCACTGGTTCGTGGCGGTCGGCTTCCTCACCCTGCCGCCGACCCTCGCCCAGGCGTTCGGCCAGCTCTTCCGGGCCGACTGGACGCTGCCGTTCATCGGTGACTTCCTGCCGTTCGAGATGTACACCGAGTTCATCGGCGTGATGACCGTCCTGGGCATCGCCGTGCTCATCACGATCCGGCTGCTGAGCCTGCCGTCGAAGGCCGGCCGCAAGTCCCGCTTCGCGGGGTCCAAGGCCGGGCAGGCGTACTTCGTCGAGTACGTCATCCTCACCATCGGCCTGGCCATCTACGTGCTGCGCGGCCTGGAGGGCGCACTGCACCACGTGGAGGGCTACGAGGCCGGGTACTTCGCTTCGTACCCGCTGGTCCTCGCCTTCAAGGGCCTGTCCGTCGGCGTGCTGCAGAACCTCGTCTACTTCACCGCGATGGTGAAGATCAGCGTCTCGTTCATCTGGATGATCGTCGTCTCGCTGAACACCAACATGGGTGTGGCCTGGCACCGTTTCCTCGCCTTCCCGAACATCTGGTTCAAGCGCAACGCGGACGGCTCCACCGCTCTGGGCGGGCTGCAGCCGATGACGTCGGGCGGCAAGCCGATCGACTTCGAGGACCCGGGCGAGGACGACGTCTTCGGTGTCTCGCAGGTCGAGCAGTTCTCCTGGAAGGGCCTGCTG
>CBFHCJ010000826.1:0-1939 GCA_965654005.1 uncultured Streptomyces sp.
ACCGCGAGGACGAGCGCGACCGTACGGCCCTGGCCGCGCTTGCGCTGCCGGGGCCTGGACCGAGACGGGGGCGGTGCGCCGGGCTGGGGCACGGTGCTGCCGGACGTCGCCTGGTCGCCTGCCTTCCGGGACCGCGGAATTTTCGTGGTCGTGGCCCCGGTCCCGCTCACGTCCACGTGCTGCGTGGCGACGTACTCCTGTGCCGCCTTCGGCCGGCGCCCCTCCGCGGCCTCGGCCAGCATCTGCTCCAACTGCTCGGCGCCGGGCCGCTGTGCCGGGTCCTTGCACAGCAGTGCCGTGATCACCGGCTCCAGGGCGCCCGCGAACCGCGGCGGCCCGGGCTCCTCGTCGACGACCGCCTGCATGGTGGTCAGCGGTGAGGTCCGCCGGAACGGCGATCTGCCCTCCACCGCCGTGTACAGCGTGGCGCCGAGCGCCCACAGGTCGGCGGCGGGACCCGGGTCGTGGCCGCGGACTCGCTCGGGCGCCAGGTAGTCGACGGACCCTACGATCTCTCCCGTACGCGTGATCGTCGTGTCGCCCTCGACCTGCGCGATCCCGAAGTCCGTGAGCAGCACGCGCCCGTCGGCGGCGAGCAGGACGTTGCCGGGCTTCACATCGCGGTGCAGAACACCCGCGGAGTGCGCGGCACGCAGCGCGCGCAGCACCCATACGCCTATGCGCGCGGTCTCGGAGGCGTCGATACGGCCCCGTTCCTTGACCGCGTCGGCCAGTGAGCCGCCCTCGACCAACTCCATCACGATCCACGGCCGGTTGTCGTGCTCCAGGACGTCGTGGACCGTGACGACGGCCGAGTGGTTGATGCGTGCGGCGGCCCGCGCCTCGGCATGGGTACGCGCGAGCAGTCGCTCGCGATCACTCTCCGCGACGTACAGTGCGGCGGTCAATTCCTTGATGGCCACCGGACGGTGCAGCACCTCGTCGTGGGCGCGCCACACCCGGCCCATACCACCACTGCCGATGGTGTCGACGAGCCGGTAGCGGCCCGCGAGGAGCAGGCCCTGCATCTGATTCACGTTTCCCCGCAATGGTCTTGACGAGGTCAGACTAAAGAGCGGTCCCCGCACAGGGAACCGGCGGGGTCGTAACGGGACAGTCCTGTGACGGTTATCGCTCGTACGTACGGGGACGGAACTACCGCACACTCAGCGCAATCGGACCCTGATGTGTGACGCGGTGCGGTCAGCCGACCGTCTGGTACGTCTGCTCCGCCTGCTCGTACAGCCGTGTCACCTCGTCGCGTTCGGCCTCCGGGCCGCGGACCTGTACCACGTGGTAACGGCCGCCTATGAGGACGGCGAGGTTGCGCACGAACAACTCCTGCCCTTCGGCGTCCGTCCAGGTGAACTGCCCTTCGGCCATGGTCCGTTCACCGACGTCGATGCGCCGCATCCCGCTGGAGGTGGCCCAGGACGAGTCGCGGAACGGCTGCAGTTCGGGCTCCGACTCCCGCTGGTACGTCAGCGGATCGCTGCCGTACTTGCTCGTGCTGTCGCGTCCGGGTACGACGATCAGCTCGAAGTCGCCCTGGGAGTAGACGACCTGACCGCTCCCGTTCTTCGGCGTACGCTCCCAGCCGTTCGCGACGGCGACACGGAAGCCCTCGGGGTCCTTGCGCAGGGTGAAGCCCTCGGCGACCTGGGTCTCGCTGGTCTGAGTCTGCGCGGAACCCGCGGACGAGGAAGGGCCGTTGGAGCCGCTCTGGCCGGGCTGCTGTGCGCCGCCCGTTTCGGACTGCGGCGGGGTGGGGCCGACCTCCCCGGCGGCGCCGGTGCGCTCCCCCGTGGTGCCGCTGCCGCCGCCGCTGCCGGATTCGGCCTTCGGCATGAACACCATGGCGTACGCGATCACGCCGCCCAACGCGAGCAGGATCAGCAGGATAAGGGTGCGGCCCAGCCGGCGCGGCTTCGGTCGACGG
>CBFHCJ010000827.1:0-1916 GCA_965654005.1 uncultured Streptomyces sp.
GAGAGCCGTCGCGCACGCGCTGTACGCCTGCCGACGGGCCTTCTGCTCCTCCGTGTTCGTCTGTGCCCGGCTGGTGATCCTGGCCGAGCCCAGCGTGCCAGCCGCTCCGGCGACCGCACCGAGAAGCGTTCCGCCGATGCCGGCGAGACCGAGCAACGTCGTTGAGTCCACGGGGGGCATTCTCGGGGGCGGGGAACATCTCCGGGAAATCGCGCTCCCGGCCCGCCTTCACGCCCTCGCACACACGGAGGGCGCGACACCTGGGGGCCGACTCGATCGTTGAACAAACCGGGACACCTTCCGGTAGTCGGTTTACCGGAGTTCGGCGTACGGGGCAGTGCCCCGTGCCACCCTGGAGCCTGGCACGGAAGCGGAGAGACACACGGTGACGGACAGTACGACCGGCGAGATCGACAACGGGGTCCGCGACGAGACCACGAGCCTGCTGCAGGACCGGAGCCGACCGGAGCCCCGGACGAGCGGTGAGGCTCTGCGTGCCATGGCGGAACTCGACGCTGAGGCAATCAAGTTGATCAGCCGCGCCGCACGGGGCCAGCGCTTGGACGACTTCGACGTGGCGGCCTTCCAGCAGCGTCACGCCTGGCTGGCCGTCCGGCTGCCCCGGTTCGCCGAGGACGATCCCGACCTCGCGGCCAGCCTCGAAGCGGCGGCCGACGCCTCGGTTGCGACCTGGCTGGAAGCCAGGGAACGCACCGTACGCATCACCGCCGGATGGCACCCGGACGAGACATGTCCGCCGACCCACGAGATGCAGTGGTGGCCGAGCATGTTCGGCGCCCCGGCGAAGTGGCGGCTCACCTGCTCGGAGGGCTTCCCTGTCGGCGAACTCCCCGGTCCGCCCGATCTCAGCGAGACCGAACTCCGCTCCTGGGCCAGCCCGCTCCTGCCCGGTCGCCAGATCACCAACACGGTCCTCGACGGCTGGCCGGACCCCACGGTTGCGCACCCAGAGCCGGACGACCTCTGCCCCGTCTACCACGTGCACACCACCCCCGTCGTCCTGCCCGGTCCGAACGACCCTCCGTTCTGAGAGCCGTGAACCGGGCAGGGGTTGAGTAGCGGTGCAGCTGTTAACGCTGAGCACGGAGGCCGCCACCCGACCTGGGGATGGCGGCCTCGGTTGCGCGGTGTGCGGTTATCGCCGTCCGTACCGGTCGGGGAAGTGGGCCTTGAGGGCGGAGCGGACCCAGAGGATTCCGCCGAAGGAGCCGAGGACGAGACCGATAGGGAAGCCGATGGACCAGGACTTGAACACGTCGTCGGGCGAATGGCCGTCGACGACGTGAGAGAAGGCCCACGGTGTCAGGGAGAGCGCGAACAGGGCGAGCGTCCACAGCACCGAGAAGGCGGGGTGGTTGGGCAGGTCCTGTTCCTTGCGCATGCGGTGCGTGTAGATCAGGCCGGCCGTCAGGGGGACGGCGATCCCTGCGGCGCCGACAGGGCCGAACGTCAGTGTCTCCATACGCGGCGGGCCGTCCTTTCCGGGGCGATGACGTCGGGAAAGAGTGTGCCAGCCGCCACTGACAACCGTCCTCGGGGCGGGTGGAGTAGCAGCGGTGCAGCGGGACGTCGACAGGCGCTAGGCCACGAGCCGCAGGTGCATGGTGGGACTCTGGGCCCAGTCCGGTGTCCGCTTCACGTACTCCCAGAACGCCCGGCTCTTCGGCGCGTGACGGGAGTGGGCAGCGACCTGGTGGGGCGGTTTCCTGCTGTCCAAGGCGGCCTGGATGAAGCCGCGCCGCATGCTGTGCCCGGTGATGCGGCGCCCCTGCTGCAGAGCCTTGCGCAGGGCCTGCCGCCATCCGGCGTGGATGCCGCTCGCCTCGGTGTCGGTCTCGGCGGTCGCCGCCGCGGCGACCGCTTCCCCACGAGCCGCCCAGACCTCCGCGACCTCC
>CBFHCJ010000828.1:0-1872 GCA_965654005.1 uncultured Streptomyces sp.
CACCCCGATACAAGGAGCCACAGGACATGGCCGACTCCAGTTTCGACATCGTCTCGAAGGTCGAGCGGCAGGAGGTCGACAACGCCCTCAACCAGGCCGCCAAGGAGATCTCGCAGCGCTACGACTTCAAGAACGTCGGTGCCTCGATCGCCTGGTCCGGCGAGAAGATCCTGATGCAGGCCAACTCCGAGGAGCGGGTGAAGGCCGTCCTCGACGTCTTCGAGACCAAGCTGGTCAAGCGAGGCATCTCACTGAAGGCGCTGGACACAGGTGAGCCGCAGCTCTCCGGCAAGGAGTACAAGATCTTCGCGTCGATCGAGGAGGGCATCTCCCAGGAGAACGCGAAGAAAGTGGCGAAGATCATCCGTGACGAGGGCCCGAAGGGCGTCAAGGCGCAGGTGCAGGGCGACGAACTGCGAGTCAGCTCGAAGAGCCGCGATGACCTGCAAGCGGTGATCGCCCTCCTCAAGGGCAAGGACTTCGACTTCGCGTTGCAGTTCGTGAACTACCGGTAGACGCCGGTAGTTCACTACCGGTAGACGCCGGTAGGCGTTTGGCGATTCGTACGAGGAAGGGTGGGCACCCCTGGCGCTGGGTGCCCGCCCTTCTGTGCTGCTGGCTGCAGCTTCGGGTGGCGCTCAGCGGCGTGAGTCGCCGAACAGGATGCGGTAGATGATCAGCAGCACGAGCGAGCCGCCGATCGCGGCCGCCCAGGTGGCGCCGTCGTAGAAGTGCTTGGCGATCGGGTGGTGCAGCCAGCGCGCGGAGATCCAACCGCCGATGAAGGCACCCGCGACGCCGATGAGGGTCGTCCCGATGAAGCCACCGGGGTCCTTGCCCGGCAGCAGGAACTTGGCGATGGCGCCTGCCAACAGCCCCAGAATGATCCAGCTGACAATGCCCATGCCCTGAACCTGCCTCTCCGCGCTGTGCCTGTGCTGTACTCCTGCTCCGGCCAGCCTGTGTGCATGCGTTGACGCCGCTTGTCGTGGCGCCGATTTGTTGTGGCGCCCATCGCGCTCGTTCTCATGTCCGCGCGAGCGCGTCGTTGTCGGGGAGGACGCTCCGCCGCAGTCGCCGGTTGCAGGGGTTGGCAACTGCTCAGCGCCGGGGTGTGCATGAGGACGGTTTAGCTCGATCCCGTGATGGTCGGCTCACGGGCTTGCGGCGTGCTGGGCGGGCCGGGATGGCGTGCCAGTGCGCGGGCTCCCTCCCGCTCACCGCTCAGGAACGGTCAGTAGGGTGCGGTCCATGACATCCGGTGAGCAGGTGCCCGGTGGCGTGGGGCTGCGCCGGACCCTCGGGGTCGGGGACGCCGTCGTCGTCGGGCTCGGGTCGATGGTCGGGGCCGGGATCTTCGCGGCTCTGGGCCCCGCGGCGCGCGCGGCCGGGTCCGGGCTGCTGCTCGGGCTCGCGGTCGCCGCCGTGGTCGCCTACTGCAACGCCACGTCGTCGGCCCGGCTGGCCGCCCTGTATCCCGCCTCGGGCGGCACATACGTGTACGGACGAGAGCGGCTGGGGACGTTCTGGGGGTACCTCGCGGGCTGGTCGTTCGTCGTCGGAAAGAGCGCCTCCTGCGCTGCGATGGCGCTCACCGTGGGCGCCTACGTCTGGCCGGGGCAGGCACACGCGGTGGCGGTCGCGGCCGTGGTGGCGCTGACCGCCGTGAACTACGGCGGCATGCAGAAGTCGGCCCTGCTGACGCGGGTGATCGTGGCGGTGGTCCTGGCTGTCCTCACTTCCGTGGTGGTGGTGTGTCTCGGGTTCGGGTCGGCCGACGCCGCGCGGCTGGACGTCGGCGGCTCCGGCGGCGCCGGGATACTGCAGGCGGCCGGGCTGCTCTTCTTCGCCTTCGCCGGGTACGCGCGGATC
>CBFHCJ010000829.1:0-1851 GCA_965654005.1 uncultured Streptomyces sp.
TGCACGGCCCGGTCATCGCCTGGTTCGACGAGCACGCCCGCGATCTTCCCTGGCGGCGCCCGGAGGCCGGTCCCTGGGGCGTGATGGTCAGTGAGTTCATGCTGCAGCAGACGCCGGTCAGCCGCGTCCTGCCCGTCTACGAACAGTGGCTCGTCCGCTGGCCGCGCCCCGCCGACCTGGCCAAGGAACCGCCCGGCGAGGCCGTCCGCGCCTGGGGCCGTCTCGGCTATCCGCGCCGCGCGCTGCGCCTGCACGGCGCCGCCGTGGCCATAACGGAACGGCACGGCGGCGACGTACCCACCGAACACGCCCAACTGCTCGCCCTGCCGGGCATCGGCGAGTACACGGCCGCGGCCGTCGCGTCCTTCGCGTACTGCCAGCGGCACGCCGTCCTCGACACCAACGTGCGCCGCGTCCTCGCACGCGCGATCACCGGTGTGCAGTACCCGCCCAACGCCACCACCGCGGCCGAGCGCAAGCTCGCCCGCGCGCTGCTGCCCGAGGACGAGCGCACGGCCTCGCACTGGGCCGCCGCCTCCATGGAGCTCGGCGCACTGGTCTGCACCGCGAAGAACGAGACCTGCCACCGCTGCCCGATCGCCGCGCAGTGCGCCTGGCGGCTTGCCGGGAAGCCGGAGCACGACGGCCCACCGCGCCGCGGCCAGACGTACGCGGGGACGGACCGCCAGGTGCGCGGTCGGCTCCTGGCCGTCCTGCGGGAGGCCGTGGGCCCGGTCCCGCAGTCGGCCCTCGACCGGGTGTGGGAGGAGCCGGTGCAGCGCGCCCGGGCCCTGGACGGTCTCGTCTCCGACGGCCTGGTGGAGCCCCTCCCGGGCGGCCTCTACCGCCTCCCGCTCACCTGACGCCGCCCCGCCCGAGCGCCCGCTGCTTGACGGCGCCCGGGGGGCCGACGTCCGCCTACCGCCCGGTTGTTTCACAGCCCATGGCTCGCCCCGTCACAGACAAGCCCTCTCCCTCACGGGACAAATCACCCCATAAGCATCTCAACTGCCGCTTGCCTTTACCCCGTTCCTACGGCTGTTACACAACCGACGCACAGCCGAGGGCTCTCCGCAGGCTGCCTCGGACAGCGCCGTGACAACCCCTCCGTAACTTCATATGCGTACCGCGGAAGGCGCGGCACACGAGCTCGCAGGAGCTCACCAGCCTGTGAAGACCGGCAGTCGGCTGTGGGACGCGGCCGGCGGTCACGTCGGAAAACGGGGAACGGAGGCGGTTGGAATGGCGCACGGCGAGGTGCTCGAGTTCGAGGAGTACGTCCGCACCCGGCAGGACGCGCTGCTGCGCAGCGCGCGCCGGCTGGTCCCCGACCCGACCGACGCCCAGGACCTGCTGCAGACCGCGCTGGTACGGACGTACGGCCGCTGGAACGGCATCGCGGACAAGCGCCTCGCGGACGCCTATCTGCGCCGGGTCATGATCAACACGCGTACCGAGTGGTGGCGGGCCCGCAAGCTGGAGGAAGTCCCCACCGAGCAGCTCCCGGACGCGTCGATCGACGACTCAGCCGATCAGCACGCCG
This sequence comes from uncultured Streptomyces sp., assembly GCA_965654005.1. Taxonomy (GTDB): domain Bacteria; phylum Actinomycetota; class Actinomycetes; order Streptomycetales; family Streptomycetaceae; genus Streptomyces. Next base: position 1,544 of record CBFHCJ010000829.1, read on the forward strand.
ACCGCGCCCTGCTGATGGACGTCCTGAAGGTGCTCGCTCCCAAGCAGCGCAGTGTGGTGGTGCTGCGACACTGGGAGCAGATGTCCACGGAGGAGACGGCCGCCGCCCTCGGCATGTCGGCCGGTACGGTCAAGAGCACGCTGCACCGGGCGCTCGCCCGGCTCCGGGAGGAGCTGGAGGCCCGCGACCTGGACGCACGCGCGCTGGAGCGTGAGGAGCGTGAGCGATGCGCGGCCTAGGCACGGAGGCCATACGGCCCAGCGGAGCCCTCAAGGCGGGGGGAGCGCGCGGGGGGCGGCGACGCGCGC
>CBFHCJ010000830.1:0-1849 GCA_965654005.1 uncultured Streptomyces sp.
GGGGGGGCTCCTCCCGGGCGGCCCCGGGGGCCCGCGCTCAGGCCACGGCGGGCCCGTCGGTCTCCGTGAGCCGGATTCCGGTCACCAGATCGGGGCGGATGCGGACGGCGTGGTCCATGGTCTGCCTCACCCAGGGGCGCAACATCGACCGGTACCGCTCCAGTTCGCGCTCGTCGGTCACCAACTCCGCGTACCCGGTGACCACCACGCTCCACCCCAGATGCGTGTCCGGGTCGATCGCGTCGGCCTCGTACGCGACGACCACGCCCGGGCCGGAGTGGTGGTGGGTGTGCGAGGTGAGGGCCGCGCCCTCGTGGGTGCGGATGACGATGTGCCCGTCGTCCAGGATGTGGTTCACCGGGCGGATCGTCGGCAGGGCGTGCCGGGTGAAGACGATCCGCCCGAGGGATACGCTGCCCAGCAGCCGCAGTGCCTCGGCGCTGTCGAGCTCCGTGCTGCGGCGCGGTTCCACGGGGACGGGCTTGGCGTTGTCGCGGGGCATGGCGTGTCCGTAGGGAGTCGTCGCGTACGGGTCCTTGCGGCTTCGGAGTCCTTGCGGCTTCGGGTCCCTCCCGCTCCCTCCAAGGACGTCGATCAGACCCATGGAACGGGTTCCGTGCGGATCACGCCAGGGCCGTTCGGCCCTGGTCGGGCTCCATCCGGCCCTGACCCAGGTGAGGCCGTCGACCACGCCCACGACTCCCGCCACCCGCCGGATCGCCTGGCCTCGCTACGCCTCACGCCCCGAGCAGGCACGTCGCGGTCCTCGACGTCCACCCGGCTGATGGCCCCGCTGCGCGGCAGCGGGCAGCCGGAGGTGCCGGGCGAGCCGGGGATGGAGCGGCGACGCGTGGTCGGGTCAGCGCCAGCCCAGCTCGGTGTAGAGACGGCCGTGCCGGATGCCGTCGATCGCGGCTCGGGTATAGGCGACGGTCGGCTCCGGCAGGTCGTCCAGTGGCCACCACTACCAGCCGACGCACTTGTCGGGCTCCAGAAGACGCGGCTCGCCCTGCCACCGCCGGGCACGGAAGACGAGTTGCAGGCGCGGCTGCGTACCCGGCGCGTCGAGGAGGTGCACGGCGTGCGCGAACTCGACGTCCCCGGCCTCGACCACCAGGCCCGCCTCCTCCCGCGCCTCCCGGATCAGACAGGCGACGGCGGACTCCTTCTCGCAGTGACCGGCCAGGAAGTGGTGCTCCAGAGGCGCGTACAGGGAGTCGGGGTGGCGCAGCCCGAGCAGGACCTTGCCGGCACGCTCCAAACACAGGTGCACGCCGATGACGTTCGGCACAGTACGCCCGCCGTGGCCGGCCTCGGGCGGGTGCGGTCGCCGTGGCGGGGGTAGGGCGCCGCAGGCCTGGTGGCGGGCGATGACCTCGGCCGCCCAGGGGGCCATCGTCAGTTGGGCGGTGGTCGCGACGTCGAAGAAGGCGAACATGATGCCCTCGGTCACCGGCAGGCTGGTGGGGTCGCCATCCCAGTGGCCCAGGAAAACCTGGATGTTGTCCTCGACGACCGTGAACGGCGTCAGGCCGTCGACGGTGAGCCCCGTCTCCTCCAGCAGCTCGCGCGCTATCGCCTCTTCGGGTGTCTCGGTTCCCTCCCGGGCCGCCGGGCAGCGACCAGGCGCCTGGATCGCAGATGGGTCTGTGCGCGTCACGCAGATGGAGTACTGGCCGCGCCCGTTGACCAGCAAGGCGGCTGCCTGACGCGGTTCAAGGCGCGCGTCGGTCACTTCCCATGCCGTTGCTCCTTCGCCGACGAACTCAAGAGGCGATCATGACGCTGAACGCCCTCCGCTGCACGCGAATGCGTCAGATGCGCCCTCCTGGGTGATCCGGCCATGTCC
>CBFHCJ010000831.1:0-1738 GCA_965654005.1 uncultured Streptomyces sp.
CGCCCGTGGCCGATGAGCCGACGCCACCGCCGACGCCGGGACCTGCCGCCCCGCCGCCGCTGCCGCAACCGGCCACCGAACCACGGCGCCGCCCCCGCCTGCTGCGGCGGGTGCTGAGCTGGTGGCGGGGCGACTGAGCCGAGTGCGCACCAGAAGCCGCCGGGCCCGCCGCCCGGACGAATCCGGCGGGAGTGTGACGACGAAACTAGCGGGCCCATGCCTCGTACGCGGACCACGCCTGGAGCCCACGCTCGCAGACGAAGCGGTGCGCGCACCCGGTGACCGGGTCGGTGAACTCCAGTACCCGAGCCAGCAGTTGGAGCGGGCGCCGGAAGTCACCGGCCGGTACGGGGTCGGTCACCACCGGATAGAGCGGGTCCCCGAGGATCGGCAGCCCCAACGCGTTCAGGTGCACACGGAGTTGGTGGGTCTGCCCGGTGTGCGGGACCAGCCGGTAGCGCCCCCGTCCGGCGCGGTGCTCCAGCAGCTCGATCCGGCTGATCGCGTTGGGCTCGCCCGCCACCTCCTGGGCCGTCAGGACACCGCGCTCCTTCACGATCCGGCTGCGCACGGTGCGCGGCAGGGCCACTTCGGGGTCGTACGGGGCGACGGCCTCGTACTCCTTGGTGACCCTCCTGTCGCGGAACAGGGTCTGGTACCTGCCGCGCTCCTCGGGCCGCACGGTGAACAGCACGAGCCCGGCGGTGAGCCGATCCAGCCGGTGCGCGGCGGTCAGCGTCGGGATGCCGAGGTCGCGCCGCAGCCGGGCCAGGCATGTCTCGGCGACATGGCTGCCGCGCGGGGTGGTGGCGAGGAAGTGCGGCTTGTCGGCGACGACGATGTGCTCGTCGCGGTACACCACCCCGACCGGGTACGGCACGCGCTCCTCCTCGGGCAGCGCGCGGTGGAACCACACGTACATCCCGGGCACGTACGCCGCGTCACGCGCGACCGCCTGTCCGTCGGCCCCGACCACCAGCCCCGAGTCCAGCATCCCGTCGATCACCCCGTCCCCGGCCGCGAGTCGCGCCACGAGGTGATCCCGCACGGTCTCCCACTCCTCCCCGAAGGGCAGCCGCACCCGCACGGGGTCGACTCCGTCGCGCTGCGGCAGGGGGGTGGGCGGGATACGGGGTCGGCGTCTCATCACGTTCAAGCGTACGAGGGACGCGGACGGCGGGGGCACGACAGCCTGCGGAGCATGCCCTTATGTCCTGCGTCCTAGGAGACGGACGCCCCCTCCTGCTCCACCTCGATGCGCGCGTTCCACTCCCGCTTCGAGGCCTGCCAGCCGTCCTCGTTGTGGCCGAGCCGCCAGTAGCCGGAGATCGACAGGTCCTCGCGGGAAAGCTGCAGCTCGACCCGCAGCAGCCGGCGCAGCTCCTTCACGAAGGCCGCCTCGCCGTGCACGAACGCGTGCACCCGGCCCTCGGGGAACTCCAGCGCCCGTACGGCCTCGACCAGCGCCTCACCGACGGGACGGTCCCCGCGGTGCAGCCAGACGACCTCCACGTCGGAGTCGATCTTCTGCTCCTCCTCGGGGCCCGCGACCTCGATGAAGGCATGGGTGCGGGTGCCGTCAGGCAGCGACTCCAGGGTGGCCGCGATCGCGGGCAGCGCGCTCTCGTCCCCGGCGAGCAGATGCCAGTCGGCGCCCGCGTCCGGGGCGTAGGCGCCGCCGGGGCCCGTGAACCACACGGTCTCGCCCGGCTGGACCCGCATCGCCCACGGTCCGGCG
>CBFHCJ010000832.1:0-1728 GCA_965654005.1 uncultured Streptomyces sp.
ATATGACTGACAGCGCCCATCTTACGACTCAGCGGGGTCGCTTGGTGGCAACAGCGTTCGGCGAGTTCGACCGCCCCGTTCGTAGCCTCCAGCTCCATCAAATCCTTCGCATAGTCCGGCGCCGAAAGCGGTTCATAGCCTAGTGCGCGCTCACCGCTCCGTCGGCGTGCGGTACGAAGTAGGCCAGCCCGACCGGTACGCCCAGCGCCCGCGTCCCGACCGGGGGCAGCCGTACCCGCCGGGTCGGCACCGACCGGTAACGCCCCTCGGCCGCTTCGTCCTTGACGAAGAGCAGGGAGCACGGCCGGCAGGCGCACAGCACCTCCTCCTGGCTCGTGTCCAGCAGGTGCCGGTGCTCGGGCGGCACATTCGCGCCGCACAGGTCGCAGCGCTCCACGTCCGGGCGCCGGTCGGCGGCGGAGCGGATGACGCGGGCCAGGGCACCGGTGGTCATGGCCGCTTCCCGGCGGACGCGGGGCGCAGGGTGAGCGTTTCGAGGGGTACGAAGGCGGGTCCACGCCCGTCGCCCCCCGGCGCCCGTTCGACGCCGGAGAGCTCGGGGGCCAGCGTGAGCACGGCATCGCGGACCGCTTCCTCGATCCCGGCCGAGGAGGAGCCGCATCCCTTGGCGGTCAGCCGCACTCGGGCCACCCCCTCGTCCACGCCCGCCAGCTCGACGTCCCCGCCGCGCTCGCGGACCGCCGGGCGCAGACTGTCCACGGCGCGAGCGGCCCGGCGCTCCGGCGGTTCGGGGTGGATGCCGTGGAGCACCAGGAGGTGGCCGACGAGTTCGTCACCGGCCATGCGCTCGGCCAGGCGGGCATCCGCGGCGTCCAGGACCCGGGCCAGTGCCTCGCCGTAGACCTCGGTCAGGGCCTGCACCGCCTCGATGGCCGCGCCCGTCATCGGTCCGGGCGCGCCTTCGATCTGCTCTAGCAGCCGGTCGACGCGGGTCAGCCGCTCGGCGACCGCCGCCTCGTCCAGCCGTACGGTCTCAGCCATCGGCCGCACCGAACATGGGCGAGTGCAGTTTGGTCAGCGTGTTGCCCTTGCCGAGGTACATGTGCACGCCGCAGGGCAGACAGGGGTCGAAGCTGCGGACGGTGCGCATGATGTCGACGCCCTTGAAGTCGTCGGGCCCGTTCTCCTCGAAGATCGGCTGGCCTTGGACGGCGTCCTCGTACGGGCCGGGCGTGCCGTAGCTGTCCCGGGGGCTCGCGTTCCACGGGGTCGGCGGGTACGGGTGGTAGTTCGCGATCTTCTTGTCCTTGATGACCAGGTGGTGCGAGAGGACACCGCGGACCGCCTCGTGGAACCCGCAGCCGATCGCCTCGTCCGGCACCTCGTAGTTCTCGAAGATCTTGACATCGCCCGCCCGGACGTGGCTCATCGCCCGCTCCAGGAAGAAGAAGGCCATCGCGGCGGCGTACGCGACGAAGTACGGCCGGGCACGGTCGCGCTCGATGGTGTTGCTCCACTGGGGGACCTTCCACTCCAGTGTCATCTCCGGCAGTTCCTCGCTCTTGGGGAGCGAGATCCGCACGCTGTGCCCTGTGGCCTTGACGTAAGGGGTGTCGACGAGTCCGTTGAGCGCCGTCGACCACAGCCGGGCCAGGGGACCGCCGCCGGTGTCCAGCGCGAGGTGCTTGTCGCTGGTCGGGTCGTACCAGCGGGGGCTCATCACCCAGCTGTACTTGTCGTCGAAGTCGCGCTTCTGCGGCACCGGGA
>CBFHCJ010000833.1:0-1690 GCA_965654005.1 uncultured Streptomyces sp.
CCCACACACCCGGGGAGATCTCGAAGCCGTCGATCTCGACGTCGACCTTGCCCTCCAGGACGTCGGCCTGCGCCTTCACATAACTCTCGTGGGTGCCGACGTCCTCCCAGTAGCCCTCGGCGACATAGCCGTAGATCGGCTTGCCCTCCTTCATCAACTGCGGGAATACATCGCCGGACCAGTCCACGGACACATCGGGCTCGACGTAGTCGAAGACCTCGGGCTCCATGACATAAATGCCCGTGTTCACGGTGTCCGAGAAGACCTGGCCCCAGGTCGGCTTCTCCAGGAAGCGCTCGACCTTTCCCTCTTCGTCGACGATGGTGATGCCGAATTCCAGCGGATTGGGCACACGTGTCAGACAGACGGTGACCAGGGCGCCCTTTTCCTTGTGGAAATTGATCAGGTCGGTGAGGTCGAAGTCGGTCAGGGCATCACCGGAGATGACGAGGAACGCGTCGTCCTTGAGTGCTTCCTCAGCGTTCTTGACGCTCCCCGCGGTACCGAGTGGCTTCTCCTCGTTGGCATATGTGAGCTCCATCCCGAGCTCCTCGCCGTCACCGAAGTAGTTCTTCACCAGTGAGGCCAGGAACTGGACGGTGACGACGGTCTCGTTGAGCCCATGCCTTTTGAGCAGCCGCAGCACATGCTCCATGATCGGGCGGTTGGCCACAGGCAGGAGCGGCTTGGGCATGCTTGAGGTCATGGGGCGAAGGCGTGTGCCCTCGCCACCCGCCATTACGACGGCCTTCATGTCGGAAGCGTCCTCCTCCAAGAGACGACGGTCTAGCCGACTTCACCCGTCTAGATTGTCCCGCAGTTTCCCTGCGCGGGCCATCGAGCCACTACGGCCGCCCAATCGGCGGGCTCAATCGGCCATGGCGTCCGCCCTGACAAGTCGGCGGACTTGAACCACGTAGAGCAATCCTGCCCACCAGTACAGCGTTGTACCCCATCCGGCGAACGCCCATCCGAAAATAGCAGCGATTGACGCGATCCATCCACTTGCGTCACTGAGCAACAGCAACGGGAAGGCGTACATCAGGTTGAACGTGGCGGCCTTCCCCAGGAAGTTCACCTGGGGCGGCGGATAGCCGTGACGCCTGAGGACGCCCACCATCACCAGCAGAACCAGCTCTCGCGCCACCAGTACAGCGGTCAACCAAAGGGGCAGAATCCCCCGCCAGGTGAGCCCTAGCAGAGTCGACGCGATGTAGAGCCGGTCGGCCGCGGGATCGAGGAGCCGGCCGAGGCTGCTGATCTGGTTCCAGCGCCGGGCGAGCTTGCCGTCCAGATAGTCGCTGACGCCGCTCAGCACCAGCACCAGCAGTGCCCAGCCGTCACTCTTCGGCCCACCGAACTCGGGCCTGAGAATCAGCCACAGGAAGATGGGGACGCCGACCAGCCGCGCCATGCTGAGGATGTTCGGGATGGTGAGGACCCGGTCCGTCTGGACACGGGTCTCCTGGACCTCCACCCGGGGGCCTCCTGCGGGAAACGAGCCAACGATGCACCTTGACCTTACCCGTAGGGTTCACGCCCTGATGCGGAGGGGGTTGCGCCGGCGACCGATGCCGGGCAACAAAAAACTCCGGCTCTCGGGCGGTGTGCCCAAGAGCCGGAGTTCCAAAAGGAGTTCGGCGGTGTCCTACTCTCCCACAGGGTCCCCCCTGCAGTACCATCGGCGCTG
>CBFHCJ010000834.1:0-1621 GCA_965654005.1 uncultured Streptomyces sp.
GCTTGTCGGGGCTGTGTTCGTCCCGTCCCCCGCCCCGCCCCAACAGCCTTCGCCTCACACCAAGTTCGGGGTGATCCCGCACGAAACCGGCCCCTCCATCAGGACGACGGTCCGGTCCTGGGCCCGGCCGTCACTGCGGGCCACCACCGCATTGCCCCGCTCCGCCGCCTCCAGGCCGAAGCCGAAGCCACTGCAGAACCTTGCACTCGTATTCATCGAGGGCCCTGGAGTCCGTAGCGCAGAAGACCTACACGCGACGTGTGCACTTCTCATGGTTCCGATGACGCTGCACCCAACGGCACGTTCGCTTAAGTGTGTACATCTTCCTCAATCGAAGCCCAGGGCTGCCACCCAATCTTCTTCGATCCGCATCCGCAGATCATGTCCGTCGCCTCCCGGACGTCGCGAGCTCCCCGGCCGGGCGCCAGGTGCTCGATCACCCGGTGCGCCGTATGGGCGAGATGCAGCGCGATGAGTCGAAGGGCCCGGTCCGGCTCGCCGGCCACTACTGCGGCGAAGAGGTCGTAGTGCTCCTGACGGCGCCGCGCGTCCTCGTCCCGGTCCGGTACCGCCCGAACATAGCGCTCACTGCGCTCCGCGTACGAGGTGATGGTACGCAGGACGGTGGGCGTGCACCGGGCGACCAGGAGCCGGTGGAAGGCACGGTGGGCCTCGTGCCAGGCCGCAGAGTCAGTCCCCTGCTCCGCACGGTCCATGTCGTGCAGGTGCGCGGACGCGGCCTGCACCTCTTGGCGGGTCAGGCGCCCCGCGGTCAGACGCACTCCCATGCACTCGAGGGAGATCCGCGCGGCGTAGAGGCAGTCCAGGTCGGCGGCGTCCAGAGCGGTCACCCTACCCCGGTGATTGATGTCGGCGTCGATCAGACCTTCCTCCTGGAGCATCCTGAACGCCTCGCGGAGCGGGGTGCGGCTGACGTCGAAAGCCCGCGCGAGCTCGGCCTGCTTCAGCTCCGTGCCCGGCGGCAGGGAACCCTCCAGGATGAGTCGCCGCAGATGGTCGTGGATCTCGACACTCGTACGTCTGGGGTGCGAGAGGACGGGCCGAGGTATGCCGTCGAACGAACCGTCGGCAGCCGGCCAGGTCACTCCTGCCACCCCCGCCTGCTCCATGGATCGCAGCCTCTCGTCACCGCCGACACGTCTTTCACAGCCTACCCTTCCCACCTCAATGTGTATGCACTATCGCCTGCTCTACCGATAGATCCGCTTGTCGGAGGAGTCGATGACACCGGGGCGGCCGGGCCTCGCGTCCGAGCACGCCATGGACCAATGTGGCCGGCTCCCTGGCGGCGAACGGCACCCATCGCGCAGATACGGCGCCGCTCTTGATCACTGCTGGTGACAAGCCGCCCGCCTGCGGACCGAGTGTCCCCGCTGTTGCAGCGCAACGCACCGCGGTGTTCGGTCGAACGGAGTCGGGCCGCGTGGAGAGCGGCCACCCGGCGCAGCGGCCCCTCTCCTTGCGAGTGGCGGGCCTGGCTGTGGTTGCCCGGCTCGTCAGCGCGGGAGGTCCTGCTCCGTCCAGATGCATTTGCCGTCGGGGAGATAGCGGGCGCCCCAGCGCCGGGACATGGCGGCGACGAGTTGCAGGCCGCGTCCAC
>CBFHCJ010000835.1:0-1547 GCA_965654005.1 uncultured Streptomyces sp.
GAGTACGGCGGTGACGCCGTACTCGGCCACCAGATCGAGGCCGTCCACCGCGGTCTTCGTGCCGTACCGCTTCACCAGGGCGTGGACCTGGAGGACCGGCTCAGTTCGCATGGGTCCAGAGTCTAGGTAGGCGCGCCGGGCGCCGGACGAGCGGGTCCGGAAACCGGTCGGACAGCGGACGAGGGTGGCCGGCAACCACTCGTCCCGCGGCCGGTGCAGCGACAGCCACCGGTGCGCGTAGGCCACCGCGTCCGCCACGGGGAACAGCCGCGCGTCCGCCGAACACCGTGTCCTGGGTGGCAAGAGGGCCGGTGGCAGGGGGTGTGGGCATGCTCTCGGAGACTTGCCCATAGCGTCGGAGGCCGCCACCGAATGATCGATCAAAGATCGTTTCCGCAGGTCAGTTTAGGTATGCCTAAGTGATGCACGGCACCGCCGGGCAGTCCGGACGGCGCTTGCCTGGCTCCGGGGAATTACGCAACAATGGCGTTGTGAAAAACGTCGGCGAGGCTCGAGAGACCCCCATGGGGGCCCCTCAGGAGGAGTTCGCGACCGGGGAGCGCTCGACGCGCAACCGGGTCGCGCGGTCCATCCTGGACCACGGCCCGTCGACCGTCGCCGAGCTGGCCGGGCGGCTGAGGCTCACCCAGGCGGCTGTACGACGGCACCTGGACGCACTCGTCGCCGACGAGGTCGTGGAGGCTCGGGAGCAGCGCGTGTACGGGGCACGTACGCGCGGTCGCCCCGCCAAGGTCTTCTCGCTCACCGACTGCGGCCGCGACGCCTTCGACCAGTCGTACGACAAGCTCGCCGCGGACGCGCTGCGCTGGATCGCCGAGCGTGAGGGCGGGGAGGCGGCCATCGCCGCCTTCGCCCGCGCCCGGATCGCCGCGCAGGCGGGCGCTTACCGCAAGGCGATCGAGGCCGTGACTCCGGACAAGCGCGCCGAAGCCCTGGCCAAGGCCTTGAGTGTCGACGGGTACGCTGCTACGGCGCGCAGCGCACCGGTCGGCGAGCAGCTCTGCCAGCACCACTGCCCGGTGGCTCATGTCGCGGAACAGTTCCCCCAGCTCTGCGAGGCGGAGACGGAGATCTTCGCCGAGCTGCTCGGAACGCACGTCCAGCGACTGGCGACCATCGCCCACGGCGACGGCGTCTGCACGACGTTCATCCCCGAGATTTCTACTGACGCATCTGCAAGCACGGCCGGGAGGAACCCCGCATGACTCTCCCCACGGAGACTGCCCACCCTGAGCTCGAGGGCCTGGGCACGTACGAATACGGCTGGGCCGACTCCGACGAGGCCGGTGCCGCGGCGAAGCGCGGATTGAACGAGGACGTCGTCCGCGACATCTCGGCGAAGAAGTCCGAGCCGGAGTGGATGACCAAGCTTCGCCTCAAGGGCCTGAAGCTCTTCGAGAAGAAGCCCATGCCGAACTGGGGCTCGGACCTGTCGGGCATCGACTTCGACAACATCAAGTACTTCGTGCGCTCCACGGAGAAGCAGGCGGAGTCCTGGGAGGACCTGCCCGAGGACATCAAGAACA